>JAIUYC010000725.1 GCA_020216575.1 Coleofasciculus sp. S288
ATGCCTCGCCAAAAACGTACCTCCCGCATTCTCGAAAAAGCTGAATTCAGAGCCGCCGGACTCAAAGCAATCAATCCAACGCTAGATTTTGGGGATACCCATAACGTAACCAACCTGACAGAACTTATTGACCAGTTACGCACTAAAATTGATGCCTATAACACGGCTCTAGTGATGATTGATTCCTCCAAAGCCGAGATTGACGAATTAGAAAAAACGTTAGGTGATTTCTCTGAAAAGATGCTAATTGGAGTCGCCTTTAAATACGGCAAAGACAGCCGAGAATATGAGATGGCAGGCGGGGTTCGTAAAAGCGATCGCATTGACAAAATTCGCGCCAGTCGCTTAAAATCTGGGGCAGAGGAACCCTCCAAACAAAGCACTCAAATGGCTTAGTCAGGACTTACTCAAAATCACCGTTAAACCACCATCCGTAGGGGTGAATGGCCATTCGCCTCTACAATATGTAGTATCTGTAAAGGAAACAGGGAATACCCATTTTCAATGCACAACAGCTTACTAATATCAAAAAATATCGGCTGGGTCTGCTGCCTCTAACTTCCGAACTGCGATCGCACCCGAAACACAACACATAATAATCGTCAGGACTAATACTGTTACAGCTCTCACCAAAGTCATTGCCATGGGTAGATTGGTTGCTATTCTGGTTAAACCATACAACCCTGAAGCTAGAAAAATTCCCGGAAAATATCCCAACAGTGCAAGAATCAGTGCTTCTTGAAATACTATCGTTAACAAATAACTATCTTTATAGCCCATAGCTTTGAGGGTGGCATATTCGGGTAAATGGTTGGTTACGTCCGTATAAAGAATTTGATAAACAATTACCATACCGACAATAAAACCCATTGACGTTCCGAGCGTAAAAATAAAGCCAATAGCCGTTCCAGTTTGCCAGTACTTCTTCTCAAATTCAATCAACTCTTCCTTTGATAACACTTTGACATCTTCAGGTAAATTTTGTCTCATATTTGTTAAAACCTTTTCTAAATCTGCTGTCGGTTCTAACTTAATAACACCGATGTCAATTAGACCCCCATCTCGTTTGGGAAACAGTCGCAAAAAGTTGAGATCGCTTGTAACAATATTTCCATCTGCACCGAAAGAAGCCCCCAGGCTGAATACCCCTCCTACTTTAATTCGGCGTTCTCCAACTTCAGTCGTCACATCTTTTCCTTGATTAAACCATTGGCTAATGGGTCCAAATTCAGGTCTAGAGGTATCATCAAATAAAACTACATCGGGCATTTTAATCGTATCTAAATTTTGCGTCACTCCAGGTAAATCTAAAACACTGTCTCTGGGATTAAACCCCAGAACGAGAATACCGCGAGTTCCACGGGTTTCAGGATTTTTCCATAAGGCAGTATCCATATACATTGGACTAATTGATTGGACACCCTCAAACCCCAGTGCTTGATACAAACGCCTTCGGGGAAAACTTTTCATGGAGATAATTGCTTCGGACTGAGGGCTGATCAGAAAAACATCCCCCTGTAAGTTTTTGTGCAATGTCACCGCACTATCAAAGAGAGCATCCCGAAATCCGAGTTGCATAAACATCAAAATATCGGCAAAGCTAATCCCCGCGAGTGCCACGAGCAGCCGCATTTTTTCACGGCTAAGTTGTAACCAAGCTAGAGGGATTTTCATAATGGGTAATGGGTAATGGGTAATTGGTTATCGAGCATCAGGAAAAACGAAAGACAACTAACAACTGACAACTGATAACTGACAACTGACAAAGAACTAAAGCAAGATTTCTACAATGACTTTTGCATTCGTTAAACCAGCAATACGTTTGCTATCTTCTGGATTGAGACGAATTTTTACTTCTACAACTCTGGCATCGATAGTCGCGGCAGGATCGGTGTCCAAAATATCTTTTTTGCCAATTTGCAACCCAATTTGGCTGACACTGCCTCGTAGTTCTCCTTCAAATGCCCTATTTTCACTAGTAAGGGTGACTCGCTGACCTAGTCGCACTTTGCCAATATCGCTTTCGTAGACTTCTGCGATCGCTATCATCTGATCGGTTTGTCCCAGATCGGCAATTCCCTTTTGTTCGTCAACGGTTTCGCCAGCGCGAGTATTGATCTTCAAAATTCGACCTGCCTCTGGTGCTCGCACATAAGCAAGTTCCAAGTCGGCTCGAGCCTGTGCAACAACTGCGATCGCACTTTCAACCTCAGCTTGGGCTTGTTGAATATCAACCGGACGGACTTCTTTGATTTGCTCTAAGGTTGCTCTTGCCTCGCTAATCTGCGCGTCCAGAATATCAATCGTCTTGCTGCGGTTGACTTGGGCTTCTTTGAGTTGTTCGGTGAGGGTGGTTAATACCTGCGTGCGGTTAGAGCGAACTTCACTGAGTTTAGCTTGTGCTTCAAATAGCTGCTCGATCGCAGTTTCCACTCTCAATCGGCGATTTTCTAATTCGGACTGGGAAACCGCACCATCCCGTCCTAATTGCTCATACCGTTGAAAATCGGTTTGAACATTGCGCAACTGTGCCTCCAATCGTCTTACTGTCGCCTCTTGAGCTTGAATGGTGGCGTCTTGAGCCTGCTTTGTCTCTTGAAGCTGAGTCTCTAAACGGTTAATGGCTGTCTGTTGGGCATCCTTCTCTCCCCTCAACTCTGCCTCTAGGCGCTGAATTTTGGCTTCTTGTGCAGCAATTGCCCCAACTTGAGCACCCGCTCTGACTTTTTCTAGGTTTGCTTGGGCCACTTTAACTTGTTTTTCCGCCCGTTCCACTGCCGCTTGCAAGCGATCGCGATTATCAAGTACCGCTATCACTTGATTGGCACGAATCTCAGCCCCTTCGCTAACCAATACTTCAGCGATTCTTGCACCTTGAAGCGAAGTAGGGACAGACAGTTGAATCACTTCCCCTTGGGGTTCTAAGCGTCCCAAGGCAGTAATCGCTCGGAGTACAGGGGATGCACTAGGAGACGGAGAAGGGGGTGACTCAGTTGGACGCTGGCTGACTAGGTTGAGGCTGTAGAGCGCACTGACTCCAGTAACGAGAGCACTAACTACAACAAGCCCGATAGTTGTGAAGCGAAGCACCTTGGGTATCGCCCAACCTTTTCCCACTGTTGAAATAATTTGATCTTTAAAACCTGGTTTCTGCCCCATACTTTCCAAGATAAGTTATTCAAATTTTTTGTAGTTGTAACTAATTAGTCTTATGGCAGTACAATAAAAAGTTGGTTATAATCATCCCCTCACCTGCAAAATGCACCCGTTAGGGATAAAGCAAACACGATAAGGACGCTTGTACCGCTGCCTTGGAAGTCAAAACTCAAAAGTCAAAAGTCAAAAAGCTTTATTTCTAGACCTTTGAGCAAATTTTCAGAGCGTAGGCTCATTTCCGCCATGATGTACTAGTAGGGGCGACCCACTTGACTCAGCGAGTAACTCAGTCTTCTATACTTATTGGGTCGCTCCTAGCTAAGCGATGGGTGTGATTTTAGTAAGTCAGTGCTAGTGATCTCGGTAACAAGACCTAGCAAGTAGCGATACATTCAAGCAAGCATTAAGAGATTAGTCGCCATGCCCTGACGCGCAAAAAAAAGGGATGAAAATCTCTCTCTCCCTATTCCCCCTGCTATTCTCAAGGGAGGAGTTGGAAAACCTCTTGATCAACTCATCTCCCTATCACCCTAGCCCTACATGTTTCTAATGTGCAAATTCACGATATAGCAACCACCTTGACGGTTAGGACAT
>JAIUYC010000726.1 GCA_020216575.1 Coleofasciculus sp. S288
GCGCCTAACCCAACTGATGCTGTAAATGGTGCTTACCAGGCTTCTTTGTCATTGGGAACCACTAAAGGAGTAGACCGCAGCCGTGGCGTCCAAGCAATGGCGAAAGCGCTTGAAAATTACTTTGATGAGATTTTGGAAGCGAACACCCTGGATCTGGAAGCCAGCCGGGAAATGGCGGTGCCAGAGCTAGTTTTGGATTGGCTCAAACTGACACCGGAGCGACTCCAGAAAGCCATTCATCTGTTGCAAAGGGTTGGAGAATTATCCGACCCGATTCGGCGGGTGATGAACGCCTCCTATCAACTGGATCATTCACAGACTTACTGCCAACTCATGCCCTTGGGAGTGATTGCGGTCATTTATGAGGCATTTCCAGAGATGGCGGCGATCGCAGCTGGTTTTTGTCTCAAAACAGGTAATGCCCTGATTCTCAGAGGGGGTAGCGAAGCCAGTCAATCCAACCAGGTTATTGCCGAGGCTTTACAGACTGCCATTCATGAAACAGGATTACCAGAGGGATGCTTGCAAATCTTGCTCCCCGAACAAGGCGCTTCAATTCGAGATTTGGTCTCTCAAGATCGATATCTGAATCTGGTTATCCCCTACGGACGACCAACGCTGGTACAACAAGTGGTACAGCTATCAACCGTGCCAGTTTTGAAGTCAGCAATGGGCAACTGCTACCTTTACTGGTCTGCCACGGGTAGCCTGGATATGGTGCGTTGGGTAATCTTGGACAGCCACGCCAGCGACCCAGACCCCGTCAATGCGATTGAAAAGGTTCTCATCAACCGCAATCAAAAGCCCTCCTCCCTGATGATCCTGTGGAACAGCCTCAAGGAAAAAGGGTTTGAGCTTAGAGGTGATACCGAACTCGTCGCTGAGTTTCCTGACCTGTTAACCTTCGCAACGGACTCAGAGTGGAATCAACCTTATCTGAATAAGAGTATTGCATTCAAAGTCGTTGATAGCATCGGGGCTGCGATCGCCTGGATGAATCAGTACAGTAGCGGTCATGCTGACTGCATCGTCACCGAATCTTACCAAGAAAGCCGCCAGTTTGCTCTAGGGATCGATAGCTCCTCGGTGTATATTAATTCCTCACCCAGATTTTCACGCAACCCGAAACGGGGAGACGCTGTTTTTCTGGGCATATCCAACCAGAAAGGCTATCGTCGAGGCATGATTAACCTCGAGACGCTAACAACGCTTAAGCAGGTGGTTCAGGGAAACGGGCAGTTTTAGAAGTTATGAGTTATGAGTCCTGAGTTAGGAGTTAAGAAATTAGGGGTTAGACACCCTGCGAGTAGAGCGCACAACAAAAGGATGAAAATCCCTCTTCCCTAACAACTACTACCTACCACCTAACACCTATTTTCAGATTAGTGGGATAGGAAAAATTTTTTCTTGATTCACATCCCCAACTCCCATCTCTCAACTCATAACTCATAACTCACAACTCTCCTTTCCCAACCAGTTTCACTTTTTGTGCCAAACCTAACATCTGTAGGAATTGAATTGTTATCCAGGTGAGGTCAATTTCCCGCCACTTCATGCCGTGACGTGCAGAAAATTGATAGGCATGGTGATTGTTGTGCCATCCTTCACCATAGGTTAGTAAAGCAACCCACCAGCAGTTTTTTGAGCGATCGCCAGACTCAAAATTGCTATAACCAAACTTGTGGGTCGCACTGTTGACGAACCAGGTGCAGTGAAACACCACAACTAGCCGCAGAAAAATTCCCCAAACCACGAACGACCAGCCGCCAAGGGCATAAAGTAAAATCCCTAGGGCAACTTGGAGTGGAATAAAGTAATTATCTAAAAACTGATAAACGCGATCGTCTGAAATATCTTTCGTAAACTGAGGAACTTTCTCGTCAGCAGGGATATCATAGAGCATCCAGCCCATGTGACTCCACCAAAAGCCTTTGTTGGAGTCATGAGGATCAGGTGCAGTGTCGGAGTGTAGGTGATGGATGCGGTGTAACCCAACCCAATCAATGACTCCCCCTTCACAGGAAAGTGTGCCGCACAAAACCAGGAAGTATTCCAGCCACTTGGGAGTCTGAAAACTGCGGTGGGTCACTAGGCGGTGCCATCCCAAGGTGATCCCTAAGCCACCTGTTACCCAATGGAGAAAAATCAGTAAACCAACGGCTGTCCAGCTAAAGTTACTAGGCAGCAGTGCGAAAAGCGCTCCTATATGGATCGATGCCATAAAACCGATGGTGACCCAATCTAGGCGGAGATTAGTTGAGGTAGCAATTGTCATGCAGTAACCCGAAAACGAACGTACAAACTTTAAGAGCCTCAGCCGAGATCGCAATGTTGATGCGTGAATTATAGATTTAGGATCGGCTCTAAAACCCAAATCCTTAATTAATGTGTTAATGAGTACCTCAGAACAGCTGCAAGCAGCCCAAAAGGCACTATCCCCGATTTTTTACGGAATTGACACCTCAGTCAAGCAAAATCTCAAAAAAGTACTAGATTCCTTTCGACGGCATCATGTGGGGGTTCATCACTTTGCCACTGTTAGTGGCTACGGTCATGACGATTTAGGTCGTCAAACGCTGGACAGGGTATTTGCCAATGTCATGGGTGCTGAGGCGGCTGCTGTACGGGTGCAGTTCGTTTCCGGAACCCATGCGATCGCTTGTGCCTTGTTTGGCGTTCTCCGTCCCGGCGATGAAATGCTAGCGGTTGCTGGTCCTCCTTACGACACGTTAGAAGAAGTAATTGGGATACGCGGTCATGCTCAAGGCTCTCTCTTAGAGTTTGGGATTAATTACCATCACTTACCTCTAACTAACGAAGGAAAAGTGGATTGGCAAGCGTTAGGGCAATCTGTGGGCGACCATACCCGCTTGGTACTCATCCAGCGCTCCTGTGGCTATTCCTGGCGAGAAAGCCTCTCTATTGCCGAGATTGAAAAAATCGTCCAACTAGTTAAACAACAAAATCCCAACACGGTTTGCTTTGTGGATAACTGCTATGGCGAGTTTGTCGAAGACCGAGAACCCCCAGAAGTGGGTGCGGATTTGATTGCTGGTTCCCTGATTAAAAATCCTGGGGGTACAATTGTCACAGCGGGTGGCTATGTTGCAGGTCGGGCTGATTTAGTGGAAAAAGCAGCTTGTCGTCTGACTGCGCCAGGAATTGGTAGTTCGGGGGGCGCGACGTTCGATCAGAATCGACTGCTCTTTCAAGGATTGTTCCTGGCTCCCCAAATGGTGGGAGAAGCCCTTAAAGGCAATCACTTGACCGCCTATGTTTTCCAACAGCTAGGCTACTCTGTCAATCCTGCTCCAATGGCATCCCGTCGAGATGTGATTCAGGCTATTCAGTTGGGTTCACCGGAAAAGTTAATTGCCTTTTGTCGAGCGATTCAGCAGCACTCCCCAATTGGTTCGTATCTCGACCCGGTGCCAGCAGCAATGCCAGGTTACGAGAGTCAGTTGGTGATGGCGGGAGGCACGTTTATTGATGGCAGCACTTCAGAATTTTCTGCCGATGGTCCATTACGGGAGCCATACATTGCGTTTTGTCAAGGGGGTACGCACTGGACGCATGTGGCGATCGCTCTGGAGGCTGCTATTGAGGCTGTTGGTTCAGCCTAGTTAAATACAGCTCAGCCAAGGTGCGATCGCATAATCAAGGAAAGGAGCGATCGCGTTTACATCCATTGCCGATCAGTTAACATAATTTAATATAAGTTTATACTCATCAAGTGTTTAACGATGGCTA
>JAIUYC010000727.1 GCA_020216575.1 Coleofasciculus sp. S288
ATTAATGATCATCACGACTTCCGTACTGGCTAGCTTACTGCAAGCCATGCCTCAACTGCGGCCACAAGTTTATTTCAAGTCTTCTTTAACCGCACTCTCCCATGCTATGGAAGATCAGGTCTTGGCAAGTTCAGATCGACCCTTGGTGATTGCTAGCTTTCAACGAGAGCGTTTCTACCGCCAAGAAGCGCACCGATATCGACGAATTGCCCAGCTAACCTCTCAAGTCTATGTCCTAGCAGCACCGGAAACGGAGTTCAGAAATGGCTCAAACACCTATGAAACGATAGCCTTTGAGCCAGAAGATGCAATGAGTCAAGAGTGGCATTTAGTTGTGATTGGGCAACAGTATGCGAACTGCCTGATTTGCCGGGAACGATCCATCGCGATCGCAGACAGCTCGAATTTGGAGATAGATACGGCGCGTCGCTTCGAGGGCATCTGGACATTTGACCGGACTGTGAGCAAAAAAGCAGCCGAGATACTCCTCGATCGCATCCAGGCTTACCGCCCCGAACTAGCTGCCAAAATTGAAGAGGCAAAATCCAGATATTTAGGAGATTTAGCCCTCACTACAGGTGCGGACGTGCCATCTATCCCAGACCCTACCAATCCTGACCCCTTTGTGCAGCGCTTGGTAACGTATTTGCAGGTCAGTCAGTATAAATTGCTCAAAGCCTATCGCTCAATTTCAGCTCAAGAACAGAAAGAGCGCTTAGTCAATTCAATTACAGCAGCCATTCGGCGCAGTCTCAATCCGAACGAAATTCTGCAAGTCGCCGTACAGGAATTGGGACAAGCGTTGGGGGCTTGCCGATGTCTGATTTACTGCTGCAAGGCAACGGATACCACCACCACAATCGCGCATGAGTTCTTAAAGACAGGGGATAACGGTCAGACAACCCTTGCTCCTACACAGGGACAGACTTGGCCGTTGCAAGCGAATCCCTTATTTCAAGAAGTCATTCAGCATCAGGAAGCTGTTGCCGTAGAAGATACTCAAACCGACCCCCGCCTTAGCAACACTGTCCAAACGGCTAATTCCAAAAACTCAACTGGCAATTCGGGTGCCTTAAAAAATTTGGTGCAGCGATTTTCGATTCGCTCGCTGTTAATGGTACCCGTGCTGTATCAGGGGCGGTTGTTGGGGATGGTGGAGTTGCACCAGTGTAAGGCGATGCCTTATCAGTGGCAAGACGATGAACTCTCTCTAGTAGAAGCGATCGCTACTCAAGTCGGAGTCGCCCTCATTCAAGCTGAAGCCTACGCCAACCTGGAAGATTTGAACCAGCAGCTAGAAGCCCTCGATCGCACCCGCAGTAACCTAGTTGCTATCACCGGTCACGAACTTCGCACCCCCCTATCCACGATTCAAGTCTGCCTGGAAAGTCTGGCAACCGAACCCGACATGTCCCCAGAATTACGCCAGGTCATGCTCAACACTGCCCTGTCCGACGCCGAACGGATGCGGAAACTGATTCAAGACTTCCTTACCCTCTCCCGTCTAGAAAGCGGTCGCGTGGAATGGAACTTAGAACCCCTTTCTCTACAAGAGTGCATCGACCTTGCCCTCAGCAATATCCGTGCCCGTCGGTCTGAGAGCGAACGCCCGCAAATCACAACCCAAATCCCCGATAACCTCCCCCTAGTCCGCGCTGATGGCGAGTGGCTCGTCGAAGCCCTCGCTAAACTGCTAGACAATGCCTGCAAATTTACCAGCCCTCAAGGTCAGGTCACAATTCAGACCCATAGCAACGGAGGTTCGATGCTCGAAGTCACTGTAGCAGATACAGGTCGCGGCATTGAACCCAACCGTTTAGAGTATGTCTTTGATCGCTTCTACCAGGAAGATGGAGCCTTGCGACGAACCACGGGCGGTACGGGGTTGGGTTTAGCAATTTGTCGTCAAATTGTCAAGGGGTGGGGCGGTAAAATTTGGGCTGATTCCGCTGGCAAAGACAAAGGCAGTCAATTCCACTTCACCGTTCCAATTAGCAGTCCTCCTCCCGACTCAAAGCCATCAAAAGCTAAGGGGAAAGATTCTAAGAGGGGTGTTAGGTCGTAGTGGGTAGGTGGTAGGTGCTAGGTTTTAGGGAAAAGCTAGACCTAAGGTTGGACAGATTTTAACTACCATCTTATTAGGAACTGTTACAGTTCTTGACAAAGTGGAAAGACAAGCGCAACCTCGGTGGTAGCATTCCCTAAACGCCCTAAATAAGGTTGAACATAAAACTATGGCAGAAGAACTTACTGGACAGGCTCCGAGCTTCGGTGGTTACACGGGTGGGTTGCTCACCAAAGCCGAAGTGGAAGAGAAATACGCAATTACCTGGACTAGCCCCAAAGAGCAAGTTTTTGAAATGCCGACGGGCGGCGCTGCAATCATGCATCAAGGGAAAAACTTGCTATACCTCTCTCGCAAAGAACACTGTATCGCTCTAGGCGGTCAGCAACTGCGGGCAAAATTCAAAATCAATGACTACAAGATTTACCGGATTTTCCCCAACGGTGAAGTTCAGTACATCCATCCCGCAGATGGCGTGTTCCCTGAGAAGGTCAACCAAGGCCGTCCCTATGTCGGTAAAATAGACCGCAATATTGGCAGAAACCCAGACCCAGCAACAATCAAGTTCAGCGGTAAGCAAACTTTTGATGTCTAATCTAAGGGATTAGAGACAGTGGAAGTTAAAAGTTGAACGTTAAACGGCAAAACAGCTCACTTTTACCTTTTGACTTTTGCCTTTTGACTTCCACTAACTCCTAGCCCCTAACCCCTAGCCCCCATTAAAAGGATGATTTTCCCCGATTTCTCTCAGTTTTCAGCGCTTGCTCAACAGGGTAATTTTGTGCCGGTTTACCAGGAGTGGGTGGCGGACTTGGAAACACCTGTGTCGGCTTGGTACAAAGTTTGTGCGGGCCAGCCTTACAGCTTTCTGTTGGAATCAGTAGAAGGTGGGGAAAATATTGGACGCTACAGTTTATTAGGCTGTGACCCGTTGTGGGTGCTGGAAGCAAGAGGGAATCGCACGACGCAGATGCATCGGGATGCCTCGGTTACTGTATTTGAAGGCGACCCGTTTAAAACCTTAGCCAATTGCTTAAAACCTTATCACCCCGTAAAGTTGCCCCAACTGCCACCAGGGATTGGCGGGTTGTATGGGTTTTGGGGGTATGAACTGATTCGCTGGATAGAACCTCGTGTCCCTGTTTATCCTCCCAAAGAGAGTGACTTGCCTGATGGGTTGTGGATGCAGGTGGACAACTTGATTATTTTTGATCAAGTGAAGCGCAAGATTTGGGCGATCGCGTATGCTGATTTGCGGGATGCAACTGTGGATTTGCGAGTAGCATATGAACAAGCGTGCGATCGCGTCCGGGCTTTAGTCAATAAACTTCAGATGCCTCTGTCGGCGACAGACACAATATTAGAATGGACGCCCCCCGATAGCGTAACCCAGGAACTGTCCTACACCAGCAACACAGAAGCGTCGCAATTCCGCGCTAACGTTGAGAAAGCCAAAGACTACATTCGAGCTGGAGATATCTTTCAAGTTGTTCTCTCCCAACGCCTCTCGGCAGAGTACAGTGGCAATCCCTTTGCCCTTTACCGCTCCCTGCGCTTGATCAATCCCTCCCCCTACATGGCCTATTTCAACTTTGGGGATTGGCAAATCATTGGCTCTAGCCCAGAAGTAATGGTCAAGGCAACCAAGTCCTCTCAAGGCGGAACCAAAGCGATTCTGCGAC
>JAIUYC010000728.1 GCA_020216575.1 Coleofasciculus sp. S288
GTATTTGATCGCGCTGGCATAATCTTCTTGGTTCGCGTAGATTAACCCCAGACTACCCAACGCTGCACCTTCAAGTCTCCGATCAGCAATTCTGCGGGCGATTTCCAAACTCTGCTGATAGGAGTTCAGCGCTCGCTCCAGTTCACCTCGGACATGATAAATAGACCCCAAATTATTCAGCATCTCTCCTTCTGCTGCTTTGGAGCCAAGTTCTCGCACGGCAACTAAACATTGCTCGTAGTATTGACTGGCTTGTTCGTAGTCTCCCAAACTGGCATAGGTAGCGCCCAGACTGTTGAGCGAGATAGCGGCTCCTAAACGATTGCCAACTGCCTGCGCGATCGCTAAACTTTGCTGGTGGAGTTCAATTGCTTTCTGATAGTAACCCAAGTCTATATAAACATTGCCCATATTAGCGAGAATCTGTCCCTCTCCTCGGCGATCACCGAGTTCTCGTCTAATTGCTAAAGACTGTTGATGGTACTCCAGCGCTGTTGTGTACTCACCCAAAACTCTGTTACTATTTCCCAGATTACCTAACGCATTTGCTTCTCCCTGTCTATCTGCCAGTTCTCGTGCGATCGACAGGTGTTGCTGAAAGGAATCAACGGCGTTTTCATAGTCCCCCAATGCTTGGTAAACCAGTCCCAGATTTTCGATAACGAATCCCTCACCCCGTCGGTTTTGTAGTTGTTGATAAAGGGACAGAGCCTGTTTCCAGGACTTCAGCGCTGCTTCAAAATTATTGGCTTGATAGTACTCAATTCCTTGCTTGAGTAATTGGTCTGCTAGCGTTTGACGGTCGTTTTGGGGTTGAGTTTGCGATTGCTTTATTAGTAACGGAACTGGTGTCGCAGGCAGGGACGTTAGAACAGTGGCTAGAACAATTGAAAGTATACAGATTACTCCCTTCCTGGTTGAAGAATACCTATTTTTTTGACGAACCACAGAGGACACAGAGGGCGCACAGGGAAACAAGAGATAGGTAATCTTGAGGCGGGAAGAGAAGAAGCGATCGCTGACCCGCACCTTAGCAATTTTTAGACGGGACATAGCTTTTTGTACCATTTCTATGAATGAATCATACACCCAGTAAAATCTTGTATTCGATGATACTTTTTTACTGGTTAACCAGTTGACAGAGCGATGGCATTTATTAGTAATACTTATAATTGTGACGGAGACTAGTTTTAAGACTAGCCTGAAGGAAGATAAGATGTTACGTGGGAAAACTCCTGAGATGGTTCATAAGGAAATCTATGTACGTTTGATGGCTACAGCTTGTGCGAACTGTCATGTGGCAGGTAATTGCTGCCTCAGAGGCATATTATTTATTTTTTCTGTCTAGAGTGATAAGTGAGCGATATGAAGGAGCTTCCATCTATCATTACGAAGCGTTACAAGATCCGGTTTTTACTACCTAGACGCTAGGATAGTCTACTAAGTATGTCTACTAATCAGAAGGAGGAGATGTTATTAAGAGGGGATGAAGATAGATGGAAGAACCCTTGATCATAAGACGTTTGAACATCTTCGAGTGCCGGCGTGTCGGGAAGTTCGGGAAAGCCAACTACTCAAAGCTAGATGGACAGCCCAATAGCTCCTGATTGGTATGTATTGTATGCAGAAGCTTAACAACAACTAGGAGATACAAATATGTCTGGTAATCGTACTGTTTACACAGGTGGTGGCAATTACAACGAGCGCATAGAAGGTAATTACATTCAAGGTAATTACTACACCACTGAGCAAAGACAAGCCCTTGCTGACGCTGCCGCCGAGATTCAGAAGTTACTTGAACAGTTAGACAAGTCTTATTCCACTGACACCAGTGCTGGAAATGAGGCATTAGTAAGGGAAACCATCGACCAAATTGACAGTAATTCAGAATTAACTAGACGGATACTCAGTGCTTTGAAGGAAGGTACTGTTAGTGCTTTCGAGCAATTTCTCAATCATCCTGCTGCTAGTTTTATGATTGCGGCCTTAGAAGATTGGCAAAAAACTAAGAGGAATTAATTATTACTTTGTAATTCTATCAAGCAGGAGATAACATAAATACAGAAGAAAACCCAGCCACATTTTATGAATTTACATCCATCAAAATCTAGTTATCAAGGGAGGAGATATCAACATGAATGATGAGGAAAACTACTCGATTAACACAGGGGGAGGGAATTACAACGAGTATATAGACGGTAATTACATAGAATTAGAAGGTAATTACATTCAAGGTGATTTCGTCTATGCTGCTCCAGCTAATTTTTTCAAACCCAATCTTAAACAGTTTGAGTCAGCAGATATCAGTCCCACAATTACACCTAAGCTTCTTGAACTATTGAAAAAACAAAGGTTTTTGGTGCTGAATAGTAGTGTGGGTGGAGCAACAATTAACGTCCACAACCTAGCTTTAGACATTGCTTATCGTCTAACTCAAGAGCTTGATGAGCAAAGGGGAAATTCTAATAATGGTAGTATTAGTGTTAAGCAGTGGCGACGTAATTCAGAACCAGAAAGTATTGATACGATTTTCCAAGAAGACCTAAAAGAAA
The DNA here is from genome assembly GCA_020216575.1 of Coleofasciculus sp. S288. Lineage (GTDB taxonomy): Bacteria > Cyanobacteriota > Cyanobacteriia > Cyanobacteriales > Coleofasciculaceae > JAIUYC01. The sequence continues at coordinate 2,553 of JAIUYC010000728.1, forward strand.
TTACTGTCTTTGTTCTGACAGAAGCTTCACCTCAAAATATTGGTTATGATTTGTCCAGAATCCAGGAGTATGTTTCAGATCAACACTATGTTATTGCTAGTACAGACAAGCCAAGGCAGAGCTGGAAGTTGCTCTCCACGCCAGAGTATTGGCAAGAGATATCAGTTGATGGTCTTTACAAAACAAGTGATTTAGAAAAATTACTAGATCAAAAAATTCAGAAACTTAGAAAAGAAGCAAGCCTACCGCCTGAATTGCAAAACGGAGAGCTTGAATTAAACAGAACTCTTATTGGCGGTTGGAGTCTCAGAAAAATTGCTCAATCGTTGAAAACTCCTGATAATATCACCCGTTTTTTGCAATTTATCTGTGCTGAAAAACAACCACTACAGCCAGAGGGAGTTGAGAAACTAATTCACCTTGCTCAAGGTCAAGAGAACAGTCTCAAGCAGTGGTATGATCACATTCTTAAGCCGCGTGAGCAGTTACTTGCATTAGGATTGAGCTTTTTTGACGGGCTTCCCGAAAACCAGATTTTTGCCGCTTTAGATATATTGGTAGAGCAAGCTTGGCGGCAACGCGATCCATCTCTAAGTCATTTTGACCGTAGCGATCTAAATAACCTCCTGAATTTCTTTAAAGTCATTAAAGATGATGAAAAGGAGGACTGTGCTAGGATTACAAGCGTCCTTCCCCAACAACGTCGGTGGTTGTTCAAATGGGCATGGGATAGTCACCGTCAGCAACTGCGTGCAGCGTTGCCAGTAATCGCAAAGATTATAAAAAATTCGGTAGCAGAGAGAGACAGTGATTTGGAACTGTATGGAGATAAAGTACAACGCAAGCAGCTACGTATAACCATCAGTGAATCACTCAGCGAAATTGGCTGTATTTCATATAGTGGTATTGAAAAGACTTTACTTCAGTTAGCGGCAGACCAAGACATGGGTGTGCAGCTGGTAGCTGCATTTGCAATGGCGCGATGGCGAGAACCCGATTATCAAAAGTCTGACGCAGAATTATTTGAAACTCTCCAGCGCTGGCTAGATCCAAGCAGCAACCGACCTCTCATCCGGCAGCTCAATGACATCTTAAAAGATGATCATGAGAATGGAAAGAAAGCTCAAGATTCAAAGCCAGAAGATTACCTTAGCTCTACCGTGGCGCTTACTGTTGGTTATGCATCATTATATG
>JAIUYC010000729.1 GCA_020216575.1 Coleofasciculus sp. S288
AACAGTTATCGGCAACAGAAACCTATGGGGTAATCAGCCAAATTCAGAGAGCCGCCGTTTCTATTCCTGCCAACATTACTATAGCAGTTCTCAAATGATTGGAGTACGGGCGGGTTGATCGGATTGAGTCGTGGAAAACAGATATCTCGGTGAAACCCGCCCCTACAAAGCCTGAATTTAGGTGTATCTCACTCAACCGAGAATCGCTATAAAACGCTACTAACTACTACCTCCTATCCTATGCCTAAAAAAGCAATTTTATGTGTAGATGATGAAAAAATTGTATTGCTCAGTTTGCGAGATCAGCTCACTCACCATTTTGGCGATCGCTACATTTATGAGTTTGCTGAAAGTGCTGAGGAAGCTTGGGAAGTGATTGAGGAGCTAAACGACGATGAGGTAAAAATTTTGATCATTGTTTCCGATTGGCTTATGCCTAACATGAAGGGGGAGGAGTTTCTCGTCCAAGTCCATCAGCGATTCCCCGGTATTGTTAAAGTACTGTTAACGGGACAGGCGGATGAGGAAGCGATCGCACGGACCCGACAGTATGCTAACCTGCACCGCTACATCCCTAAACCTTGGGATGAAGCCACGTTAATCGAAGTCCTCGAGTCTGGGTTAGAGGGGTTGGATGAGTAAAGGGGCAATTATTTGTGTCGATGATGAACAATACGTGCTGATTGGTCTCAGAGGGCAGCTCCAGCGTTACCTAGGAAGTGACTATAGCATTGAAGTGGCTGAAAGCGGGGAAGAAGCCTTAGAGATTTTTGCTGAGTTGCGAGACGAGGGAATTGACATTCCTCTGATTATCTCTGACCAAATCATGCCGGGAATGAAGGGAGATGAACTCCTGATCCAACTTCATGCCCACTATCCCAAAACTTTAAAAATCCTGTTAACTGGGCAAGCCAGCGTGGAGGCAGTGGGGAATGCCGTCAATGCTGCCAACTTGTATCGCTACATCGCCAAGCCTTGGGACGAAACCGACTTGTGTTTGACGGTTTCCGAAGCCATTCGCCGTTATTTTCAGGATAAACAATTAGCCGAGCAAAACGCAGCCCTACAAGCCATTAATGCTCAACTAGCTTACTTAACTGCCTCTTTAGAACAGAAAGTTGCTGAGCGGACGCTCCAACTCACTCAAACCAATGCCCAAATGTATCAGGAAATTGAAGAGCGCAAGTTGCTGGAGGAGAAGTTGCGCTCAGCAGAGCATAAAATGCGCGTGTTTTTTGAGGCAATGACCAATATTATCCTAATTCTTGATGTTCGAGAAAACTCTATAAACAATATAGAAGTAGCGCCAACCAATCCGGCTCGATTATATGCCTCTAACATGAACATTGACCCAATTTCTCAAACCATTGAGCAGTTTTTCCAAGAGGAGAAAGCCGAGGCTTGGCTGGAGAAAATTCGACAATCTTTACAGACTCAGCAAATCGTCAATTTTGATTACAGCCTATCGTTGGGTGAGGAGGAGGCTTGGTTTACTGCTACTATTGCGCCAATTTCAGCCGACTCAATCATCTGGGTAGCGCGTGACATCAGCGATCGCAAACGGGCAGAGGAGGCATTACGGGTTGAGCAAGAAAAGTCCGAGCGCTTGTTACTCAATATTTTGCCACAACCGATCGCGGAACGGTTGAAGCAAGGCCAGCGGGCAATCGCCGAGTATTTTGACGATGTCACGATTCTGTTTGCCGACATTGTGGGCTTTACTCCCCTCTCAACTCGTCTGGAACCGATTGAACTGGTCAACTTACTTAATCAGATTTTTTCTGAATTTGACCAACTCGCCGAGGATTATGGTTTAGAGAAAATCAAAACGATCGGAGATGCCTATATGGTAGTAGGAGGTTTGCCAATGCCGATGAGCAACCATGCAGACGCCATCGCCCAAATGGCATTAGATATGCAACAGGTCGTTAGCCGCTTCCAAACTGACAACCGTGAAGCCTTCCAGATCCGGATTGGCATCAACACGGGAGGTCCCGTAGTGGCTGGGGTGATTGGTATGAAAAAATTTATCTATGACCTGTGGGGCGATGCCGTTAATGTGGCGTCCAGAATGGAATCCTGTGGAGAAGCCGGACGAATTCAAGTGACGGCGGCAACTTACGAGCGTCTGCAAGATCAGTTTGAGTTTGAGGAACGAGGGGCTACGTTTGTCAAGGGAAAGGGAGAAATGATCACCTATTGGCTAACCGGGAGAAAAATAAAGGACTCGTTAATCGCAACTCCTGCATCCGAGTTGGAGGAAATGAATGGGTAAACCAACGATTATCTGCGTTGATGATGAACGAGTGGTGCTGCTCAGCCTCAGAGATCAGCTCAAGCATTATTTGGGAAGCAACTATAGCATTGAACTGGCTGAAAGTGGGGAAGAAGCCTTAGAGATTTTTGCTGAGTTGCGAGATGAGGGAATTGACATTCCTGTGGTGATCTCTGACCAAATTATGCCGGGAATGAAGGGAGATGAACTTTTGATCAAAATTCATGCCCATTATCCCAAAACCTTAAAAATCCTGTTGACTGGGCAAGCCAGCGTGGAGGCAGTGGGGAATGCCGTCAATGCTGCTAACCTATATCGCTATATCGCCAAGCCCTGGGACGAAACCGACTTGTGTTTGACGGTTTCCGAAGCCATCCGCAGTTATCTTCAGGATAAAGAATTAGCCGACAAAAACAAAGAATTAGCTGAGAAAAACGCAGCCCTACAAGCCATTAATGCTCAACTGGCTCACTTAAATGCTTCTTTAGAACAAAAAGTTATTGAGCGCACGGCGGAATTAGCGGCAGCGGAGGCAGAACTCCGGGGCATCTTCGCCGCCATGACCGAACTGATCTTCGTTTTTGATGCCCAGGGACGCTATCTCAAAATCGCCTCCAGTAACTCAGCACTCCTCTATCAACCTTCTGAACTGTTGATTGGCAAAACGCTGCACGATGTCTTTGAACCCGAACAAGCTGATACCTTCCTGAACTACATCAAAAAAACTCTAAGGACTCAGCAACCTGCGAGTTTTGAATACAGCCTGACCCTTGCAGGGCAAACGCTGTGGTTTGCTGCTAATATTTCCCCCATTTCTGCTGATGCCGCTATCTGGGTTGCCCGTGACATTACGAGTCGTCGGTTACTTGAGGAAAAGCTACGCAAGTCTGAGGAGAAAATCCGGGCAATTTTCGAGGCGATGACGGATATTATATTGGTCATCGACGAGCAAGATGCGATTGAAGTTGCTCCGACTAATCCAACTTGCCTGTCCGAACCCGATACTGACCTAATTAGCTTAACCATTGACCAATTTTTCCTGGAGGAAAGAAGCAAGATTTGGTGGAGTATCGTTCGCCAGGTTTTTGCGACACAGCAGGCGGTCAATTTTGAGTACAGTTTACCTGTTGGCGATCGCGAGATGTGGTTTACCGCTAGCCTGTCGCCGATGCCAAATAATTCTGTGATTTGGGTTGCCCGCGACATTAGCGATCGCCAACAAGCAGAAACAGCCCTGCGCCAGTCGGAAGCTAAATTCGCCGGCGCCTTTCGTTCCAGTCCCAGCGCCATTACGCTGACGCGGTTGAGCAATGGCTGCCATATCGAGGTGAACGATAGCTTCTGTCACTTTACCGGCTACACCCGTGAAGAGATTATTGGCCGTACTGCTTTAGAGTTGAATCTTTGGGTTAACCCAGACGCCCGCGCCCAACTGTTTCAGACCCTACAACAGAAAGGCACGATTTA
>JAIUYC010000730.1 GCA_020216575.1 Coleofasciculus sp. S288
TTCGATCCAATGCCGGAGCAACAGGAGAGTCCTGAGGTTGGTGTTGGCGTTAATGCCACTGAAGCGATGCATTAGCTCTCGCGAGGTGTTAGCCTAGCATTCTTAGATAAGACTTTTATGTTTCATGCCAGATTTAACGCAAGAATGCTTTGCTCCTACAAAAATCGTGCGTGATTCTTGCCCGAAAATAACAAAAGGAGGATAAAGACAACGCCAGTAGTCCTCAGTCATTCGTTAAGCTGTCGCGCGTACAAGTTCCACTCGTTGGTAATTGGTAATTGGTGAAATTCCTTGTCTGAGGAATACAAACAAGAAAACGCAGAATTGTTGGAGAATTCCTTAGCGCTATGCTTGTAAAGGTAAAGAAACTTTTCTAGCTTCTCACGATGGCTTTAGCTATGATTCATATTGAAATCCCTAAGTAGATCGACACAATTCAACATAGGGTGGGCAATGCCCGCTCGCAACCCTGTAGTTCAAGCCTGAAGGGAATAATGGGCAATACCCATCCTACAACTAGACTGTGTTTATTTATGTCGCTCTACTTAGTGAAAAACATTGCTTTCAATAAGTCGGTAAATGACCACGACTTTTACCCTTGTACTCAACGGCGATCGCCTCAATCATAACCTTGCTCAGCTCGCCAAAATTGGCAAACTTCCTCAAGGAGGTGTCCGGCGTCTTGCCTACAGCCCAGAGGATTTGATGGCGCGGCAATTGGTACAGGACTGGATGGTGGAGGCTGGTATGAGTGTCCGTGTTGATGCGGCGGGGAACATTATTGGGACTTATGCGGGAGAACAGGAGGGAGTCCCCACACTTGCTACTGGCTCTCACGTCGATACCGTCCCCTCTGGCGGACGTTACGATGGAGCGCTAGGTGTAGTTGCAGGCATTGAAGTCGTGCGAGTGCTTAGAGAGAATAACGTGAGACTCGCTCATCCCCTAGAGGTAATCGTGTTTACAGACGAAGAGGGGGCAATGATCGGCTCTAAGGCAATGTCGGGAACTGTGGTGAATGATCCAGAGTACTATCGTCGTGAGGATGGTACGTCTATCCAAACGTGCTTAAAACGTCTGGGAGGTAACTGGGAGCAACTAGTAACCGCTCAGCGCAATCGTACTGAAATAGCTGCATTTGTGGAATTGCACGTCGAACAGGGTGGGGTTCTGGATTCTCTGAGTCACGATATTGGGATAGTGGAAGGCGTTGTCAGCCAACATTGTTATGCGATCGCCATTATCGGACGCCCCAACCATGCTGGAACAACACCGATGCATCTGCGACGGGATGCCCTGGTGGCAGCTTCTCACATCGTCCTAGCCGTGCAAGCATTAGCGAAGGACACGCCAGGAGAGCAGGTGGCAACCGTGGGAGCGTTGCAAGTCTGGCCTAATGCAGCCAATATTGTGCCAGGGCAAGTGGAAATGACGGTGGACATCCGCGACTTGTCTCTAATAAAAATTGAGCAGTTGGTGGAGCAACTGGAACAACAACTAAGAGCGATCGCGTCCACTACGCAAACAGAAATTACCATGAAGCCAATTTTGAGTGTTGCACCAACGCCGGCCGTCCCCCAGGTAAAAGAAGCGATCGCTACTGCATGCCAACAACTGGGGCTAAGCTACAGCTACTTGCCCAGCCGTGCCAGTCATGATGCCCAAGAAATCGGACGCTTTACCGATATGGGCATAATTTTTGTCCCCAGTGCCGCAGGGATTAGTCACTCAGAGGATGAGTACACATCACCGGAACAATGCACTCAGGGAGCCAATGTTTTATTGCAAACCCTGTTGCAGTTAGACAAAATGGCTCCAGCTACTACAGTTTTACCAGATGTCATACCGGACTAACATCTTTCAACTTGATGAAGTCCACGACTGAGTCCTCTTCGCTAAATATAAAGCCTGTTCTTCTCCTGAGTCCTAACTCCTGAATTCTGCTGTATCATTTTCAGCGTTCAACAAAAACCCCGCTGCTGAGGCGAGCGGGGCAATGCTGACAGGAGTTGCATCTACGTCTCAACTCTCGCAAAGACATAGAAATCTGGCAGCACCCGTTCGGGTACTTTTAGAAAAGTAATAAAAACCCGCTCTAGAGGGAGCGAGGTAGTCTGTGGTAAGTCTATTCTTATATTTAGGGTCTTTAAATAAGTTGACCCCATTTAAACTTAATAAAAGTTTAAATCTAGATCAGCTGTTTCCTCATCCGCCAAATTGCTGAACATTCTCAGCCAAATGGCTAATACCCTACAACTAAAAGTGAAAAGAAAATTTTGGACAGGGGCTATCTGTTACCTTCGACCACATGAGACGATGACCCGTTACCGTGCAGTACCCTTATGAAAAACTCATTCCCTCTGAGCGGTTTCGGGGATGGAGTCACTCATCAAGATTGAGGAGCTTCCCTTCTTTATCGGTGTAGTGCATGGGTGTTTACACCATCGTCTGCCAAATGCCCTGACTACCTGACTAAAAAAAATGGGATACAAGCCCTGTCCTGGAAGGACGGTTTGATTCATGATAGAACGTAGTCAAAAATCACTGTCTTGCCAAGTCGATTAATGATGCAGGTTGGTATCAGTTCAGGAGGTGGTTGGAGTATTTCGGAGTTAAGTTTGGCAGGATTACGGTTGCCGTCAACCCTGCCTATACTTTGACTGAATGCTCTAGATGCGGCACTCATGTCATGGTTTGAGCTTCGCACTAGTTCACCGAGACTGATTGAGATTCAGGTTGCGATCGCCCATTCTCGTGGTACTCCAAAGCTGCCATTCCGTGTTCTGGAGCACGCAGTTCCTGAAGAGAGATTTCTGGCTCCTTGAAGTAGACCGAATTCAGTAAGATATTCAGAACTCCGCTTTCTGTTGCCTGACGGATGGCACGGTGGGTAATCAGTTCACCCACATTGAGAATCACGTTGTCCTGGGCGTCAAGAATGACACGGGTGACTGGACGCCCCAGTGCTTTTTCAATTCGTTGCTTCTTAATTGCCCGCGTGCCGCGTCCTCGTAGTTCTTCTACCTGCTCTTGCAAGCTTTGCCAGAAAGTATTGAGGTTCTCTTGGGCAACGCTTGTCTGATCCCTGAGTTGAACTTTGGTTTCTAACCATGTGTCACCTGCGGTAGAACGGACTGCTGTTGCCAGAGTCAAACCCACGGCATTCAGCAATTGGGCTTCTTTCCCGTAAGTCCGGGCGCGATTAAGGATGGGTTCAATCACAATTTGACCCGATGCCGCAATAATTAAACCATCATCAGCTCGCACTGTTTTTAGAACCCTGCGCCCTCTTGCCTGCTCGATAGCTACGTGTGCTGTCAGCTCATCAACCGAGCGACGTAGGTTAGCAGCGTTGCTTTGAGTCGCACCCTGAATTCGATGGCTAGTCGATTCCATTGCAGCTTGAAGATTACGGCTAATGTTTGCAGTCAGGCTGCCACCTGTTGCTCGATAGAGTTCACTGAGGATGCCCATGCGATCGGCAGCTTCTGCGTAGGCTAGCGTCACTTCCTGCCCCTGAGATAGCAGTACGCTACCGTCTGGAGTCAGCACGTCCTGCTCGACATGCTTGCCAATGACATATACCTTTTGCTCCGTAAGGTCAACCAGATTGTTAGTCAGCGAAGCAGCCGCTTCTCGATTGATGTCTTGTAGCTTGCTGCTGGTAGCATCGGTTGCGGCTTGCAGTTGCTCACCTGCATTCTGGCTTGCTTCTTGTAGGCTGCGGTTCACAGTCTCT
>JAIUYC010000731.1 GCA_020216575.1 Coleofasciculus sp. S288
ATACAGAACTTGGGCTTCTCTATCAAATAAACGTCCGGCTGTGTGTAACGTAAATGAATCGGTAGCCTTAGGCTTGAGCTGCTTAACAACACACAATGGGTTGCCAGGTAACTGAAGGTCTTCTGCGAAATATGTCTGACCAAACCCCCCACCCCTAAGGTGGTTGATAATTTTGTAGCGACCACTCAGTGTTTTTCCCAGCATGTCGTTGATGTAGTGTTGTGGTACTAATAGTTTTATGGACGTTGTGGATAAGCTCTTGACTGGATTGTGAGCAACTACATCCAGCGAGAGAAAAATTTCATGCCCATAAACGTTCGTCTCCTTGATAAGAACTCAGAAGGAAATAGTCACTTTCCGGAACCTAGGACTAGCAAGTTCGTCCCTTTCGGGAAAGGTTTTGCAGACTGTAGCGACGAATACTCTAATGATGTTGATTAGTTTGGGCTGAAGCTCGCTTTCTGTAGAGAGTAACCCTGTCCGGTTTTTACAGGAGTAAGGTAGACCCAGTTTCACCTACTAATTTGCCAGCAGGCTCTTCCTTTCGCCAACTATTGACATATAAATAAATTTGTGATGCACATCACTCACCGCATTGGGTGGCGTAGAAGCCCACATCTAGGTTAGGGAATTTTGAATTGCTGATGGCCCCTTCAGTTGCCAAATCATGATGGCCTCGTCGGAGTTTGTCCCTCCACTGACGAGAGTCTGCCCATCTGGACTAATGGCAACGGCACTGACAAAGTCTGAATGTCCGTGAAGCGTGCGGATTAGTTGACCAGTGGACAGATTCCAAATTTTGATGGTGCGATCGCTACCCCCGCTAACCAGCATTGTACCGTGAGGGCTGAATGCGATCGCATCAACACTCGCTGCCTGACGCCCCAACCCATAAAAAAAGGAGACCGAATGCCCTGGAAGCGTTTGCAGGAGTGTCCCGGTTTGTAAATTCCAAATCTTAATTTCCCCATCTAAGAAACCACTCCCACTGGCGAGAGTTTGCCCATCCGGGCTAATGGCGACGGAGAGAACCTCACTTTCATACCCAGAGAGTGTGTTCAGCAGTTCCCCCGTCTGCAAATTCCAAATCTTAATGGTTTTGTCTGCACTGCCACTGACGAGGGTTTGCCCATCCGGACTGATAGCAAGGCACAGAACTGCGTCTGAATGCCCTTCCAGAGTACAAAGTTCTTCCCCTGTACCTAGGTTCCAAATCTTGATTGTCTGGTCATCGCTGCCGCTAGCGAGAGTTTGCCTATCTGAACTGATAACGACGCAATCAACTGCCTGTGAATGTCCCTCAATAGTGAAGAGTTCTTCCCCCGTGTCCAAGTTCCAAATTTTTATCGTTTGGTCCTCACTGCCACTAGCGAGACTTTGCCCATCCGGACTAATTGCAACCGAATAAATTGAGCCTGAATGCCCCTCAAGGGTGAGAAGTTCTTCCCCCGTGTCCAAGTTCCAAACGTAGATAGTTTCCTCGGAACCACCAACAGCTAGGGTTTGTCCATTGGGGCTGATAGCAAGGGAATTCACCCCACCCACTTCTCCGGAAAAGGCTCGTTTTAAAACGGTGCTGCTGAGTAAGGCTGGGATGGGATTAAAAGGCATGTGACCGTAGCGAAAGAAACCATAGATTAGGCTCCCTGACCACAGTCCCAACCACAGACTAAATCCACCGATTAGCAATTGTTCTAAAGGAGTGTTAAGCAATTCAAAACTCAAACTAGGAAAACCTCATGCTAGCAATCCGTTGGACTGCTTCCTACAGTAGAAATATAGCGGTTCTCAGTTCGATGGAATACACCCGGTTTTAGGAGTTAGGGGTCAGGGGTCAGGGGTCAGGAGATTGATACAGGACTTACGCAACTGGTCTATTATTTTCAGTTCGTAGTGAGGATTTTAGTCCTCTTAAAAGGGCTAAAGCCCTTACTACAAACAAAAAACTAGATTTTTTTTGACACTTGCGTAAGTCCTATTATTTGAGAACCGCTATAAAAATCCCTCTCCCCCTGCTCCCTCTGTTATCTTCAAGACGGCATTATCCAAATTCTCATTACATCATTACGGCTACCACTGGCTATCACCAACCCCTTTGGACTAATCGCTACTGATAAAACCGCTTCTAGATGACCTGTAAAGGTGTGAATATTTTGGCCTGTCTTCAAATCCCATACTTTAACGGTGTTGTCATTGCCGCCACTCACTACTCTCTGCCCGTCGGGGCTAATGGCAACGGAGGTTACACCACCAGAATGCCCCGCAAGCTTAAGAAGGTCTTGACCCGTCCTCAAGTCCCACACTTTAATTGTTTCGTCGATACTGCCACTCACTAGTGTTTGCCCATCGGGGCTAATCGCCACAGACGTTACGCTTGATGAATGACCTGTAAGGATGCCTCTCTTTTCTACTCGAATGGTTGCGTCAGCACAGCCGCTAACAATTGTCTGCCCATCAGGGCTAATGGCGACAGAATATACCCAATCTGAAGGGTCGGTAATTGTGCGAAGTTCCTGTCCGGTTTTTAAGTCCCATAGTTTAATTGTGGTGTCTTTGCTGCCACTCACAATCGTTTGCCCATCAGGACTAATGGCAACAGAACTGACTGCATCTGAATGACCAACCAAGGTACGAATCTCTTCGCCAGTGTTCAAGTTCCATACCTTGATAGTCTTGTCCATACTGCCACTGACTAGGGTCTGTCCGTCGGGACTGATGGTAACAGAATAAACCCAGTCAGAATGATTTCTAAGGACGTACTTCTGTTGTGCTGTGTAAAAGTCCCATACTAAAATCGTTCTATCCGCACCGCCACTGACTAAAGTCCGACTATCTGGACTAAATGCTACAGAGTATACAGAAGCACGAGGGGCAAGAAGCCAAAAGTCTAGAATTTTTTCTAAGATTGTTTCTATTTGCATAAATTTTGTTGTTATCGCTGTGCCTCTAGGAGGAATAGTCTCAAACTGGACTGTCCCAGTTCCCAGAAATGCGATCGCTCCCAATGACTTTAAAATGTCTTTAAAAACCTCTAAACTGCTTTTGAGTGCCTCAGCTCCGGGGTATGCCAACGAAACAATCGGTTGTTGAGGGATTCCAAGCTGGTGTGGCATCCCCTGATATCGCCAGAGTTCAGCTTTTCAAAACGCTTTTAGAAGTTAAAGTTAAGCAATTCTGCAATTTTCTACCAAGCTGCCTGCTAATTTATCACTCCGAAGTCAGAAAAATAAGTCTTGGGAGGTATAGAGTTTTTATCTAGCGCATTGAAACTGAAGATCAGAGTGTTGCTGATAGGGTTTATTATGTCTTCAATGTAGTAGAATCCTTTTCCAACACGGCTAATATCCTCCTTCCAGGAGGAACATGAATCAGCAAAGCGTTTTAAGTTGTCATTTCCAAGAATCGATATGAATCCAGAAACTGTGAGACCTGAACCTTCTGACTATAGAGATACAGCTGAAATGCCCGAATTAGAAGGAGTTAACGATTCAGATACCAAACTCTTGCCGCCTAAAGGCGCATCCACTGCATCCACTAACACTCAATGGCAGGAGTACGGGGAGCGAGTCGCTGCATTCCTACAGGAATTGCCCCGTTATGTTACCCGCTTTTTCCAAGAAAACAGGGGTCCTCTAGGAACCATTGCCCTGATAGTAGGAGCCATAGTCACAGTCAAACTGACACTGGCTTTGCTGGATGCAATGGATGATATTCCATTAGTAGCACCGACCTTA
>JAIUYC010000732.1 GCA_020216575.1 Coleofasciculus sp. S288
AGCACTCCGGCAGCAGAACGAGAAACCGCCTTGGAAGCAAAGGCGACTCAGATACAGGCAAGCTTAAACTTGAGGAATGGCCCGTTAATGCGGGTGGTGCTGTTTAACCTAGGCGACACCGAGCCGAATCGCTTATTCATGGTTATTCATCACCTAGCAGTCGATGGCATTTCTTGGCGAATTTTGCTCGAAGACCTCCAGCGAGTCTACCGCCAGCTCAGTCAGGGCGAAGCCGTTCAGTTGCCTCCTAAAACAACGTCTTTTAAGCAGTGGTCTGAGTTTTTGCAGGAGTATGCTCAGTCTACTGAACTCCAGCAAGAACGCGACTATTGGGTAAACGTCTCTCGTCAGTCTGTCTCTCGCCTACCTGTCGATCATCATAACGGTGCGAATGCGATCGCCTGTGCTGGCACAGTGTCGGTTTCTCTTGACGTTGAAGAAACTCGCGCCTTATTGCAGGAGGTATCAGCCGCTTATCGAACCGAAATCAACGACGTGCTACTGACAGCACTCGTGCAGGTGTTTGCTCAATGGACAGGAGGACAATCCCTGCTGGTGGATTTGGAGGGACACGGACGCGAGGCAATTACCAACGATATCGACTTATCGCGGACGGTGGGTTGGTTTACCACAATCTTCCCAGTCGTGCTGACCCTAGAGGGAATTTTAGAACCAGGGGAGGCACTCAAGGCAATCAAAGAACAACTCCGGAGTATTCCCAATCGAGGCATTGGCTATGGGGTATTGCGCTATTTAAGTCAGGATGCACAATTACCAACCCTGCCGCAAGCTGAGGTGAGATTTAACTATTTAGGCCAGTTTGACCAAGTTCTGCCGGAATCATCGCTGTTTAAGCTGGTTCACCAAACCCCTGGCGCGAGTCGTTCCGTCGCAGGCGATCGGCGCTATCTCCTAGATATCAATGGATTTGTGCTTGGGGGTCAGTTGCAACTGGAGTGGACGTACAGCCAGGAAATCCATCAGCGAACCACGATTGAACGGCTGGCTCGAGGGTACTTAGAGACATTGCGATCGCTCATTACCCATTGCCAATCTCCAGAAGCTGGAGGATATACCCCTTCTGACTTTCAGAAAGCGAAAGTTAATCAAAAAGACCTCGATCAGTTAATGGCGCAAATCAACCGAGGGAGTTAGAAGAGAAGCAAATGAAAGCAGAAAATATCCAAGATATCTACGAACTTTCACCTACACAGCAAGGTATCCTCTTTCACAGTTTGTACTCCCCTGACTCAGGAGTGTATATCACTCAGCGGTGCTTTCTCTTGCAAGGACATTTCAATGTTGTAGCTTTTGAGTGCGCTTGGCAGCAAGTAATGGATCGTCACGCAGCCTTACGCACTAGCTTCTATTGGGAAAACCTTGACAAACCTTTGCAAGTTGTGCATCAGGAGGTTAAATTCCCCTTCAAGCAGTACGATTGGCGAGAGTTAACCTCAGCAGAGCAGCAAAAGCGATTGGAGGCTTTTCTAGAAAGCGATCGCCACAAGGGTTTTGAACTTTCCCAGCCACCACTGATACGCCTGAGTCTGATTCAGATTGCTGACTACTCTTACCAAATTGTTCTGAGCCAACACCACTTAATCCTAGATGGTTGGTCAAGTTCGTTGGTACTCAAGGAAGTTGTTGAGCTTTACGAAGCCCTTAGCCAGGGTCAAGATAAGTCCTTAGCACCCAGCAGATCCTACGGAGAGTACATCGGCTGGTTGCAGCAACAGAACCTATCCAAAGCCGAGGAGTTCTGGCGACGAGTACTCAGCGGCATAAAAGCACCTACACCGTTAATCAAACTAAATATTGACAAATTCTCCAGCCAAGAAGACAGATACGACGATCAAATTCTCAAGCTATCGACAGAAACCACAGCAGCTTTGCAAAGCTTAGCGCAGCAACACCACCTCACCCTCAATACTCTAGTCCAGGGAGCTTGGGCTGTGCTTCTGAGTCGCTACAGTGGAGAGGAGGAGATAGTCTATGGAAACACAGTTTCTGGTCGTCCAGTAGACCTAGTGGGAGTTGAGTCTATGGTAGGGATGTTTATCAACACCTTGCCTGTGCGAGTCAAAGTGGATGCTGAACAGTCTCTAGTCTCCTGGCTCAAACAACTTCAGGCTCAATTGGTTGAAATGCGTCAGTATGGATACAGCCCACTGACAGAGGTTCAAGGATGGAGTGAAATACCACGAGGCTTACCTTTGTTTGAGAGCATTGTGGTGTTTGAGAACTACCCAGTGGATCGGGCTATACAAGAGCAAAAGGGAAATCTAAAGATCCAGAATTTTAGGAGCATTGAAAAGAACAATTATCCTTTAACTGTGACAGTGGTGCAAGCTTTAGAATTAGAGTTGAGGATATCTTACAATTGCAGCCGCTTTGATGTGACCACCATCAGTCGGATGCTGGGGCATTTCCAGACATTGCTCCAAGGCATGGTGAGTAATCCTGGAATGTCCCTTAAGGATTTACCACTGCTAACAGAACCGGAGAAACATCAACTGTTAAGAGAATGGAATGACACCCAGGCAGATTATCCAAAAGATGCCTGCATTCATCAATTGTTTGAAGCTCAGGTAGAGAAAACACCCGATGCTGTAACGGTAGTCTTTGAAGGGCAGCAGTTAACTTACCATCAATTAAATCAAAGAGCCAACCAACTAGCACATCACTTGCAAAGCCTAGGAGTCAAAGCAGAGGTACTCGTGGGAATTTGTGTAGAACGTTCCCTTGAAATGGTGGTGGGGCTGTTAGGGATACTTAAGGCGGGTGGTGCTTATGTACCCCTTGACCCCAATTATCCCCAAGAACGGCTCAGTTATATGTTGGCGGATTCGGGTGTTGAAGTATTGCTTACTCAGAGGTCTTTGCTCGCGTCTTTGCCAGAACACCAAGCACAGATGGTTTGTTTGGATACAGATTGGGGGGCGATCGAGCAACAGAGTCAGGAGAATCTGGATGTTGAGGTATCTTCTGATAATTTGGCTTATGTCATCTACACTTCTGGTTCGACTGGACAACCCAAAGGGGTGATGAATACCCACCAGGGCATTCACAATCGTTTGCTGTGGATGCAACAGACTTATCAATTGACCAGTAGCGATCGCGTCGTGCAAAAAACTCCCTTCAGTTTTGATGTATCAGTGTGGGAGTTTTTCTGGCCGTTACTAACTGGGGCTAGGATTGTAGTCGCTTTACCAGAAGGACATAAAGATAGTACTTATTTAGTTAACTTAATTTCTCAACAGCAAATTACAACTATACATTTTGTCCCTTCCATGCTTCAAGTTTTTCTGCAAGAACCTAATTTAGAAAATTGCAGTTGCTTGAAGCGAGTCTTTTGTAGTGGAGAAGCATTACCCTTTGAACTGACTCAACGCTTCTTCTCTAAACTCGAATGTGAATTGCATAATCTCTATGGACCCACAGAAGCAGCAATTGATGTAACTTTTTGGCAATGTCAACCCCAAGACAATTTACAGATAGTCCCTATTGGTCGTCCCATTGCCAACACCCAAATCTACATCTTAGATAAACACCTCCAACCCATACCCCTAGGCGTAGCTGGAGAATTGTATATTGGAGGTGATGGCTTAGCCAGAGGTTACCTCAACCGCCCAGAACTAACTCAAGAAAAATTCATTCCCAATCCCTTTGATAATTCTTTATCAGAATGCCTTTACAAAACAGGCGACCTCGCCCGCTACTTGAGTGATGGTA
>JAIUYC010000733.1 GCA_020216575.1 Coleofasciculus sp. S288
GCTCTAGAATTTGCGGCTACAGATGGTCACCGATTAGCAGTTGTGCAAACGACGAACCAAAATGCTGCTGACGGGGAACAAGCAACGCCTGCTGATGATGCCTCCGAGCTAGAGGTTACGCTTCCAGCTAGAGCGCTACGAGAGCTAGAGAAAATGCTGGGAATGCGCCAATCTACCGATACGGTAGCCCTTCACTTTGAGCAGGGTCAGATTGTTTTTCAAAGCGGGGATCATCGCTTAACGAGCCGGACGTTGGAAGGGCAGTATCCAGCTTACCGTCAGCTGATTCCACGCCAGTTCCAGCGCCAAGTTACGATTGAGCGGCGTCAACTGCTGAGTGCAGTGGAACGAATTGCTGTACTGGCTGACCAGAAAAATAATATTCTCAAGTTCAGCATGGACAGTATTAACCAGCAGCTAGCCCTATCTGTAGAAGCTCAAGATGTTGGGAGTGGACAAGAGTCGATGCCTGCACAAATATCGGGTGACAGTATCGACATTGCCTTTAATGTCAAGTATCTGATCGATGGGTTAAAGGCACTTTCCACCTCTGATATTCAGATGCAGCTAAATGCCGCTAACACCCCTGTAATTCTGACACCTTTAGGGGGATTAAAGATGACTTATTTGATTATGCCGGTTCAGCTCCGGGCATGATCAAAGAGGTGGTAAGCTGTTAGGCATTTAATTTGGTAGTTTAGGCTGACGGGGAGACGGGGAGACGGGGAGACAGGGAGAGGGATTGATGATTTTCCCAAAATCTGAAGTATGCCATTTAAATGCGCATTAGCTTAGGGAGTAGGTGGTAGGGGAAAAGAGGTTTTAGGTTATAGGTTGTAGCGAAACGCTGAGGACTTAAACGGGTGTCTTACTACCTACTGCCTCCTGACGTTTCTCGCGATCGCACAACCTCTTCCGGAAAACTAAAGGAATTGTAAGTGCAATGGGCGTTACGCTGAGGCTGCGCTAATGTATTGGGCAATTCCTATTTGAGTGTTTTGGGTGTGATAAGCATGAAGCTGGCAGAACGAGTTGGTCAAGTTCCTCCTTCCCTAACCCTGTCTATTGCCGCCAAAGCCAAGGCAATGAAGGCAGAGGGGATAGATGTTTGTAGTTTTAGCGCTGGAGAACCGGATTTCGATACTCCGGCACATATCAAGGACGCTGCGAAAAAAGCGCTGGATGAGGGGAAAACGAAGTATGGTCCAGCCGCTGGGGAACCTAAGCTGAGGGCAGCGATCGCAAATAAACTGCAAGTCGAAAACGGTCTTTCTTACAAGGCTGAGAACATCATTGTCACCAATGGCGGCAAGCACTCCCTATTCAATCTGATGCTGGCGCTGATTGAACCTGGGGATGAAGTCATTATTCCAGCGCCCTACTGGCTTTCGTATCCAGAAATGGTGAAACTGGCGGGGGGAACGCCGGTGATTGTTTCCACGGATGCCTCCACAGGGTACAAAATTACACCTGACCAGCTACGCTCATCGATAACGCCTCAGACTAAGTTATTTGTCCTCAATTCTCCCTCTAACCCCACTGGCATGGTCTATACCCCAGAAGAAATTAAAGTACTGGCGGAGGTGTTGGTTGAGAACGATATTTTGGTGGTTTCTGACGAAATTTACGAGAAGATTCTTTACGATGGCGCAGAACACCTGAGTATTGGTGCGGTTGGAGCGGAAATTTTTGATCGCACAATTATCAGCAATGGGTTTGCCAAAGCCTTCTCGATGACAGGATGGCGCTTGGGTTATCTCGCTGGTCCAGTTGAACTCATTAAGGCAACAACAACTGTTCAAAGCCACAGCACCTCCAATGTCTGTACCTTTGCTCAGTATGGCGCGATCGCAGCTTTAGAAGGTTCGCAAGACTGTGTCGAAGAAATGCGCCAAGCCTTTGCCCAACGACGGAAGGTGATGTTAGAACGTCTCAACGCCATTCCTGGACTCTTCTGCCCCCAACCCGATGGCGCGTTCTACATGTTTCCCAATATCAGTAAAACAGGCTTAAAATCGCTAGAGTTCTGCGACAAACTCCTAGAAACTCAGCGAGTTGCAACAGTTCCCGGTATTGCTTTTGGTGCCGATGAGTGTATCCGCCTGTCCTATGCCACCGATATGGAATCCATTGAAAAAGGAATGGATCGGTTAGATAAATTTGTGCGATCGCTCTAAAACAGAGCCGTTGATGCAATGTAAAGAAAGCGCTGGTTAGTCACACAAACTGTTACATCCAAGCCCTATCTCTAACAAAAGCATCGCGGTAGAATTCTAGGTAGGGGAGCGATGCGAAAAGCGCTTTCTTATTAGCATTGCATTTTGATTTAAAAAGAAATTGTAGTCCACCCAAACTGCTTAATCAGCAGATAGGGAGGTGATGTCAACTGAAGTCATAGTCTTAAGCGAGTTCACAGTTAATTTTTAAAGGGGGAAACTGTGAGATACAAAAAGGTTTTGGTAGCACTTGACCGCTCACCTCATTCAGAAGCCGTGTTTGAGCAAGCCGTAGAATTAGCAAAAAAAGAAGAAGCTTCTCTAATGCTATTTCACTGCTTACCATTTGAAAATCAGGGGGTAGGTTGGTATGCGGATGTCTTTGTGGGTAGAGAGCTAATCAATTTTTCTCGCGAGATGCAAGCCCTGTTTCAGAAGGAAAGCGAGGAAGCCCGTGAATGGATTGCTAGTTATTGCCAGAAGGCAACTGCTCAAGGAGTGCCGACAGAATGGGATTTGAAAGTGGGAGATGCCGGGAGCGCAATTCGAGAACTCGCTGATACTTGGGGAGCAGATTTAGTGGTGCTAGGTCGTCGGGGACGGCGGGGTTTAGCAGAGATTTTCTTGGGGAGTGTCAGCAATTACGTTGTCCATTATGCACCTTGCTCGGTTTTAATCGTACAAGGCATCAGTGAAACAGAGGAAAAGGTTCCTGTGGCGGCGACTCAGGCAAAAAGTGAAGAGATGTTCTAACGATTGGTGAGGATTTCCGCGAAGGCAAAATCAGGGGCAGCAAGAACAAAAATTGTGGTGGGAAGCTCGGCAGTGCGTGCCTGCATCCGTTCGTAGTAATGGGTGAAGTTATCATCCGGTGTTGCTATGCCGAGAAAGATGAGGTCTGCCTTCTGGGAGGCTTCTTGAAGGATTGCGTCGAACGGACGCCCATCAGCCACCAACACCTGTGACAACGCACCTATACGTAACTGTTTGACCAAACTGTGCAGGTTTGCCTGTGCCGCTTGAGCTGCCGCCTCGTCAGGAACGACAAGCTTGAGATAAATCTCCGCATTGCGCCAGTCAATGTCAGTGCGCAGAAGGTAAGCCAGGAGCAACATTAAGCCGCCGTTGTCTTGCATGCCGCCCCACCAAACATCAATGCGTCGGCGAAGACCGAAACCGCGATCGCGATTTCGGTCTTCGCCGACGCATTGATGTTTGGTAATCATCTGACAGTAGCGATCGCGGCGAGACGGTTCCTCACTATCACCCAGTACAATCGTGTTGGGAACCAGTGGACCTAAGCCGTAAGTCTCCACCAGTCGCTGTGCGCCTTCAAAGGGATCGGGCGCTGTAACCAAGCGCACCAGTGCTTGCACGCCTTGCCGTTCCAGATAATCCCGGATTGTCTTCTCCATCTTTGCCTGCTGGGCAACATTGCGGGAACCGCTGGGCAGAACGCTAGAAACAGTAACCAGACCCCGGTTGTGGGTAAAGGCCTCTGCCAATTC
>JAIUYC010000734.1 GCA_020216575.1 Coleofasciculus sp. S288
CAATCATGATTGAGTTTGGAAACGGCCAGGGTTGTGAGCCAAAATAGCGAATGTCTTGAACCTCTATCCCAACTTCCTCGCGAACTTCTCGCACGACTGTCTCTTCCAACGATTCTCCCGGTTCCACGAACCCAGCGAGGATACTGTACATCCCTGTTGGAAATCGATGGGCGCGAGCCAACAATAGTTCTTCGCCACGAGAGACGAGGACAATGATGGCAGGGGAGAGACGAGGATAATTGACTAATCCGCACGCTGGGCAACGCTTGGCACGCTCATGATTTAATTGGGTGGTTGGAGTCGCGCAATGTCCGCAGTACTGATGGGTGCGGTCCCACTCTACAATCTGAATAGCACGACCGCTCAGCACGAACAAGTCTTCGTCTAAGGTTCCGTATAATTCTCGCAGTCCCCGAAATGTCATGCCATCGGGCGCTATTGCATCCTTGGGCAGTTCCGCTGAGTAACAAGGTTGATTGTCCAGGATGCCGAGAAATTGGGTTCGCACAGGTATTAAGCCAATCTCCGACAGGCTGATTAGGTTGGGAATTTGGCTGACTGCCCCTTCGATGCGAACCAACAACTTGCTGCCGACAAATGCAAACCACCAAGCAGGTTCAGATTGTAGTGCGGGTGGAGCAATGCCAGGGATGAAGGTTCGATGCATATCCTGTAGAGTATGTTCGCATAGCCTGTCGCAGGCAGTCGCCTTCATCGTATCATCGCGAT
Organism: Coleofasciculus sp. S288; assembly: GCA_020216575.1. Classification (GTDB taxonomy): domain Bacteria; phylum Cyanobacteriota; class Cyanobacteriia; order Cyanobacteriales; family Coleofasciculaceae; genus JAIUYC01. The sequence continues at coordinate 730 of JAIUYC010000734.1, forward strand.
CAAGCGCTTAGCTGTTCTTACAGCCTATAAATTAGTAGGGGAGTTTACCTGCCTAGAGCTTAGAGCAAAGCAAACCAAGTCAAGCAGCTATTAGCTGATTGCTCCAACGCTGAGTAACTTCAGCAATACGTTGTCCATAATTTTCAGCAGTAAGGCGATCGCCCGAATCCAAAGCTGCCTCTGCTCCACTCATATTCATTGGGCTTTGTCCCATAATACCCAGAAAGGAACCCAATCGGTTCACTCCATCATTTTTACCCACATAATGACTTGGCAAATCACCTGCACCAACCCAGATCATGCCGTGCTGAGCCGCATTAATTGATAGATAGAGCAGAGTTCCTTGCTTGTCACCACTGAGCGAACTGGAATGGGTAAACCCACCGGCAATCTTATCCTTCCATTGCTGAGTCAACCAGGCAGCGCTAGCTGCATCTAGGAAGGCTTTGAACTGAGCAGCGACTCCACCCATGTAGGTTGGAGAACCAAACGCAATGGCATCTGAGTGACTGAGCGTTTCCAGAATGGCAGCATCTTGCCAGCGACCATTGACAATCTGTTCTCCTGTAATTTGGAGTAATTCGATCTTTGTTCCCGTAACCTTGCTGGCTCCCTGCGCGATCGCTTGAGCCATCAGATGAGTGTGACCGGAACCAGAGAAATACACAATTGCAACTGTCGCCATAAAAACCTTATTGAGTGTTATGTCGAACTACTAATATAGATACTAAAAGTAACTACTTACCTAAGTAAAGTAGGTACTTTATAGTAACTAATAGGCACTTTCAGGTAACTAGCTATGTCTCGTCCTTCCAGAGATCTTCATCCCTGTCCAGTTAGTACTTTGATGGATGTTCTGTCTGGACCGTGGACAATGTATATATTGTGGGTGCTCTCTACTAATGGACCAACTCGGTTTGGCGCATTGAAGCGCCGGATAGAAGGAATTTCGACCAAAGTTCTGACAGAGCGGCTGCGAATGCTGGAGCAGGAAGAAATTCTCTATCGTCATTACGAACCGACTGTACCGCCACAAGTGACCTACGGTTTAACGGAACGGGGTCAGGAGTTAGTTGGTATTCTTGACCAGTTAAACGATCTTGCACAGCGTTGGTATGGTAATCCGCTAGAGAGCGATCGCTGTTTTAAGGCGAATGCTGCTGACCTAAGACAATTCATCACAACTGATTAATACTTTAGGACTTACGCAAACTTATCTCTTAAGCATCAATTGTAGGGGCATGGCATGCCATGCCCCTACCAGATGTGGTGTCTGTGCGTAAGTCCTGTAGATATAGATTCTCCTCACCCTTCTGTAAAGTCGCAAATTTGGGATGCTCCCCCTGACACTAACCCAATAGGTACAGATTATGCCTCTTTAGGAACTTACGCTGCCAGCATCCTTACTCTATTAATGGGAACAGATGCAAGAATCTACAGCCACTAGCTTGAGGAGAGGCAAGATGAGCAGCCAGATTGTTGATGAAGCTTTACAAGATTACCGATCGCATTTGGACAACTTGCTCCACAACGTCCAACGTCTAGCTGCTGACATTAATCACGCTGAGTTACGAGAAACGGTTGAGAACCTGAGAAAAAATATCAATGAGCCTTTTCTCTTCGTCGTAGTCGGTGAAGTGAAAGCAGGCAAAAGCAGTTTCATTAATGCTCTGTTGCAAGCAGAGGTTTGTGAAACCGACATTGAACCCCGTACTGATTCGATTCAGCAAATCGTTTATTCAACTGAGCAATTTGTCCAACCCATGGGTCCAAACTTAAGAAAGATTGGGCTGCCTCTTGAGATTCTCAAAGATATCTCGATTGTTGATACGCCTGGAACCAATACTGTTATCCAAGAACACCAAATTATTACAGAACGATATATTCCCAACAGCGACCTGACATTTTTTGTGTTGTTTGCCAAAAACCCGTATCAGAAGAGTGCTTGGGATTTTCTCGATTATGTCAGTGCCGAATGGCGAAAAAAGGTTGTCTTTATTTTACAACAAGCTGACCTACTAAAATCAGTTGATTTAGAGAAAAATATCGAACGAGTTAAAGAGTATGCGAATCAAAAACAGATTAAGTCTCCCATAATATTTGCCACCTCGGCTGAGCGGGAGCTAAATGGTGAGGAAGGCAGCGGCTTCGGTGAAGTGAGAGACTATATCAAAGATATGGTTTCTAGTGGGGAGAGCTATAAGATTAAACTGCGATCGGTTAGCGGCACAACTCAAAAAATTATTGACGCCCTCGCAGGTGATATTCAGGCATTACAAGTTCAGCTAGATGCAGATAAGCGAACCACAGAAAGCATCAAACAGAAAATTGAAGCGGGTAAGACGCGATCGCGCTATGAAATTGACAACCTTGTAGACAGGCTTGTCGGACGCTATGACAGCATTTCAACCCGAATTAAGCGTGAGTTTCGAGAAAGCCTATCCGTGTTTACTGTGATTCGGCGATCGTTTGCTGGCATCTTCAATAAAAATGCCTCAATGCAGGCATGGATTGATGAATTTAAAGAACGCTGTCAACGGGAACTGAAATCCTCACTTGAAGAAGTCTCGAATGAAGGAGCGCAGCACTTTGTGGATGGTGTTCGCCAACTCCTTGAAGGACTAACTCAAGACCTCAACACAATCCAAACCACTCAAATTCAAAGTAGTAGCATTTCAATTAAGATTTTAGAACGTCGTCAGGAGGTGATTGAAAGCGTTAAATGCAAAGTGAATCGGCTCTTTACCAATGAAGGGTTGATTCAATCTTTATCCTCAAACGCTGACAACATGGCTGCCGAAATTGTTGGAGGGGCGTTTGTTGCCGTTGGTGGGTTGATTCTGCGGATTATTGAGTTTACAGTTGCAGAAGCAATTCTGGATGCGATCGGCATTGCTTTTGCAGGTATCGGTGTTGTAGTGTTCGCTGTTGGCATCGCATGGCAGAGGAATCAAATCATCAATCGGTTTGAACAAGCGTTGGACAATGAGA
>JAIUYC010000735.1 GCA_020216575.1 Coleofasciculus sp. S288
TAGAATCGTCATCCTGGAGCAGAGACTCATCATGAAAGCCTTCTGTGATAACGGTTTTGGCGCGATCGCTCCGATAAAACGCTAACATCAGCCCTCTCCTGATACACGAACTGCTCAACCACTTAAATCGTTACTTAAATCGTTATAGTAGGATAATATATCCGTTTCCATTCTCAGAGCTACCCCAACATTAGAAAAACATTCTTAAGGGTGAAAAACCTGGATTTCACCACCATAACTTTATATTCCTGATAAGGAATACAGCCCTAAAAAATGGGGCGAGACTTGCCCGCCCCAACCAAAACTCAAAAGTTTTTACTTCCTGGCCGCCTGCATCTGGTCAAAGAAGGCTCCATCGGCAAAGAACTGCTTCTGAACTTCGCTCCACCCCCCATAGTCTTGCACCGTTCCCAGGGTTTGAACTGGAGGGAACTTACTGGTCAGTTCTTTGTTCTTAGCCACTGACTCATCTATGGGTCGGAATCCAGCTTTCACAAACTCTTCCTGAGCCTCTGGAGTGTACAAAAACTTGACAAATGCTTCCGCAACCTCGCGAGTCCCCCGCTTATCCACATACTTATCCACAACAGTAGCAGGGGTGTCGATCGAAAGATTGACATCGGGAATCGTGTAATTCACCTTTTCACCCTTCTGCTGGGCTAATAACACCTCGTTTTCATAGTTCACCAAAGCATCTCCCTGCCCCTGTTTAATGAAGGCATCCGAGGCTTCTCTGGCATCCTTGGCAAGAACTGGGACGTTGTTAAAGGCGTTCGTGACAAACTCTTTCGCCTTGGTTTCATCTCCACCGTTTGTCTTCATGGCATAATTCCACAGCGCCAGGAAGTTCCAGCGGGCAATCCCGGAAGTTTTGGGATCGGCGGTAATCCACTTAACATCGTTGCGGATCAAATCATTGAAGGATGTAATGTTTTTGGGGTTGCCTTCATGGGTGATCAATGCTGCAACCGTCTTGGCTACAGTTCCGTTATTGGGATTTTCCTTTTCCCAACCTTTTTCCACTAATCCCGCCTTAACCAGTTTTTCAGTGTCCAATGCCAGCGCCAGGTGAACCACATCAGCTTCTAACCCATCGATCACAGCACGAGTTTGCGAACCAGAGCCACCATAACTGGTGGTGAATCGCACATTCTGACCTTTTTCCTGCTTCCATTTCTCAACGAATTTAGGAATGATGGCATCATGGGCTCCCTTAGTGACGGCAAACGAAACCAGGGTAACCTCTATGTCTTGCTTCTGATTGACTCCTGGACTGGAAGTAGACGCGGTTTCCGAGCCACCCGAACAAGCTGCGATCGCAAACATCAGTCCGGCCCCGATTAAAACCAAGGATAGAAAGCGCCTCGTTAAACTGAACTTTCTCCAACCGATCGAGGCTTGAAGAATTTTCAATGGATGCTTGAAGACACGCTGCCAGCCAGTCATTAATTAAACCCCCTCAGAAATACTGGGTTATCTACGGTAAATCGGTAGGAATATTGCATTTGCTCCTGAGCGTGATAATACAATTAAATTCAGCATAATAACAATTAATTCCTCATTCTCTTGTCGGGATATAGGGTTTTGATAAAGTCTCAAGCCAGTAGGTTAAAGCGGCCCGTAATTTGCTATTCTGGGTTATTGATAGCAATGCTGGTGTAGCTCAGTTGGTAGAGCAGCTGATTTGTAATCAGCCGGTCGCAAGTTCGAGTCTTGTCACCAGCTTATTAGATGAAACCCTTGAAGTTAAACAGCTTCAAGGGTTTTTGCATTTTCAAATGAACTCTGATATGCGAACTCATGTTCTAAATTCTGATTAAAGATTGGGTACTTTTCGGCTATTTTGGGTGTAACTTGGGTGTAATCTGGGTTTAAGATCAAGCGTACTGTAGGACAGAGCCTATGTACTCCAAAACTCCAACTGGCAAAGCTTCTAAAGGTTCAGTTCAAGTTATCACTTCTCACGATCGGTTACAATTACGCTTTCGGTTTGCTGGAAAACGGCACTATGTCTCTTTAGGTTTTCCAGATACGCAGGCGAACCGGAAGCTGGCAGAAATGAAAGCCAGAGAGATTGAACTTGATATTCTTGCAGGGCACTTTGATCAAACCCTCGCCAAGTACAAGCCTCAATCATCGCTTAGTGTAACGTCCCCAGACATTAAACCCAAAGTTACACCCAGCCTTCCCGAACTCTGGAAGCGCTATAGCGAAACAAAGCAGTCCGGTAAATCTCCTGCCACAGTCAGGATGTATGGATGGGTTGCGAATCATTTAGAACGTTGTCCCTATAAACTTCCTTCAGAGGCACAGGCGATCTTTGACTGGCTGAATGCTAACGTGCCTGCCAATTCCACAAAGCGAGTTTTGATGCATTTGTCTGCTTGCTGTAAATGGGCTACAAAGTCTGAGTTATTAGACATTGCAAACCCATTCGAGGGAATGGCAGCAGAGGTCAAGGTTAAAAAAGCTGGAACTGAAGAGGATGAAGTCTTTCCATTCACAAAGGAGGAGCGCGATCGCATAATTGAAAGCTTCAAAACAAGTAGCTACTACGGTTGGTATGCTCCTCTAGTCGAATTTCTATTTTTTACGGGTTGCAGACCATCTGAAGCTTTAGCATTGCAATGGAAGCATATTAATTCTTCTACTATCACTTTCGAGCGCGGAGTTATATACGACGGGAAGGGGTTGGTGCTGAAAAATGGGTTGAAGACTCAGAAATTCAGAAAGTTTCCTATCAATTCTCAATTATCAGTGCTGTTGGAAGCTATTAAACCTGAACAATGTGACCCAGAGTCCTTAGTGTTTCCCAGCCCTAAAGGAAAATTTATCGACTGGCACAATTTTACGAATCGCGCTTGGAAAACCATTTTGAAGAGCTTACCAGATATTGAGTATCGAAATCCTTATCAAACTCGGCATACCTTCTGTAGCCTATGCAGAGAAGCTGATATAGCCAGCATTCAGATTGCGAAGTGGGCAGGAAACTCAGCCCAAATGATTGACCGAGTTTATGCAAAACCAACTGCCCATATCCAAGTTCCTAACCTCTGATGCATTTGATGCCTTCGTTTCAATTATGTGTAGAACTCAATTATCAAAAGCACTAGAGAAGTTTTAGGTCGAGTGAGACTAGAGGAAGGGGAAAGCAATACACATTTAGTTGGGTTATCTACGGATTAATGGCTTTTCAAGCTAACGGGCCACCATATATAGCCCTAAATTGTCCCAAAATGAGATCTCGTTTTGAGATTATCGTGTATCATTTGGGATAGTATGAACCCAAACTGAATGAATTTGAATTATCCACAAAGCCAAACCCCCTTGCTGCTTGCCTGGTATTAGGTAGGCTCGCAAGGGGGTTTGTACTGTTAATGTCTGCCAGTGAAGGACAGCGTAGGAAACTTGAAATCACTGGTAGGCCCCGCTCCTCCCACAGGTTCGAGGGAGAAACATAACCGTCATTATATGACTGCTCCATCTAATTTTGAACATCAGGCAAACTTAAATTTGTCTGGTACTTTTGACACCACTCTTGCCTCTCCCCAATCTTTTGTAGGGGTAAGGTTGGTAGGCAAGCATGAAGCTGCTGCAATTCTTGGGGCTAGTACCGAAACGTTAAAACGGTACAGGCTCCAAAAAGATTCAACCTTAATCAAGGGGATTCACTATTTTGTTTGGAACTCTCGTGTCGTTCGATATAACCCTGTCTTGTT
>JAIUYC010000736.1 GCA_020216575.1 Coleofasciculus sp. S288
CCTTCACTCCTCCAAACACAAGAACTGCCAGCCGGGATTTTCTACCCTTTTGCTTGTCGCTTGGCAGTGGCTATGAAGAAGAGTTGAAAGTCAGCAAGCTGAACGGTGATAGGACTTACACAAACACCCTATATCTGGAATAGATGATGCTTAATAACGCTATATATAGCGTTACGTTTTTAAGATGCAGAAATCCTAGTTGAAAGTGCTAACCTTCAACTTCCTAACTTTCAACCCTTCCAATAGTCAGAAGCACCCCTTTCTAAATCACGGCACGCAAGCAAGCTGTTGCTGAACGTGACACTGAAAAGTGCTTAAGGCTAATGATGTTGTTGTAAGTTACTGCTAAAAATAAAGGTCATCCGGGATAAACCGTCAGTTTTTAAACTAGTCGTTGCACCCTTTACAAATGAGCCGTAGTATGCTTTAAACTCTAGTGTGATTTGCACGTTTGAGAGCAGAAATTGAGAAAAAGTAGCGATTTCAATAGATGCATAATTTTACTGCTTTGTCAAGGTATCACTCTTAATCCGCCGCGCTTACCCGTTGCACTCTCTCCCTTTCCTACCTGGGAAAGGACAAAGGGAAAGGTCGATGTGAAGAGCCTTTTGCCCTTACCTTTTCCTGCTAAGCCGACAAAGTGCAAGTTGGATTTGCGGCAGTTAATTGACTAGAAGGGTCTAAAAGCAGTAATCCCAACACAATAACCGATCAGTTGGGTGTTGGGCTCTACTAAGTCTGCAAATTTTGAAGAAAATTTTTTTTGAAATGGATGGCGATCGCGATCGCCACCTGTTTGAACTAAACTTGTCAACTACCGACCTTTAATGCTAAACATACCGAGGTAGTGGATAGTAGTTTGCACTCACAGGACTTACGCACAGACCCAATATATGGTAGAGGCGCAACGCCTTGCGCCCCTACAGATGGCGGTTTAAAGATAGATTTGCGTAAGTCCTGACTCACTAATTCGTGTATGAACCACTACCCACTAACCACTAACTACTCACTACCTTCTAGACAGATGCCGAAACGCGCTGGTGATAAAGAGTGACAATTCGCTCGATGACTTGATCAATACTCAAGCCATCTGTTGTGATTTCAATCGCGTCAGATGCCTTTCGCAAGGGAGCAACAGCACGAGTACTATCTCGGAAGTCGCGTTGCTGAATGTCCCGTTCCAGTTCTTCTAAACTCATCTCTGGCAGTTCCTGTTCTTTGAGGTCTTGCTGACGGCGACGAGCTCGTTCTTGCACAGAGGCAGTTAAGAAGATTTTGAGTTCAGCATCGGGGAAAACGTGAGTGCCAATATCACGCCCTTCGGCAACGATACCTCCCTTACAACCTAAACGCTGCTGTTGTTTGACTAGTTCGCTGCGAACTGCTGGCAAAGCAGCGATCACAGATACATTGGCAGTGACGTTCTGAGAGCGGATCGCTTTGGTAACGTCCTCACCATCGAGCAAAACCCGACCCCCCGATCCAGAAGACTCGTCGGTAGTGAGATAAATTTGAGACAGGCTGGCGAGTTCAGCAATTTTGGGCTCGTCATCCAGGTGAATGTCCTCTTGCAGAACCCGCCAGGTTAAAGCCCGGTACATCGCGCCGGTATCCAGATACATTAATCCCAACACCTTTGCTACCTGGCGAGTCACCGTGGATTTGCCCACACCTGCTGGACCATCTATAGCGACAATAGGCTTGCGATTTTGCAAAACGATGTTGTCAATTAAACGAGTTGAGCCGAAGCGTGCTGCGATCGCTAGTAATCCGCTATCCTCCACCTGCTCCAATGGTGCTAGTGTCGTAGGATGTACTAGTTCGATATACTCCACTTGGATATCCTGGGCGAGTGCCAATCCTGACTTAACGGCTGAAATCAGACTGACGCGATCGCGCTCTCCAGCTTGAAAAACCGTCTCTGCTTGCTGCAAAGCTCCGTATAATATCGGAGCTTGTGCTTTTTGCGACGGGGTAAGATACTGATTGCGAGAACTGTAAGCGAGTCCTGACTCCTCCCGCACAATTGGACAACCCACAATCGTCACTGGCAAATTTAAATCTGCCGCCAGACGCCGGAGGATTGCCAATTGCTGGGCATCCTTCTGACCAAAATAGGCTCGTTCCGGCTGTACCAGGTTTAACAGCTTGGTCACTACCGTAGCAACGCCCTGAAAGTGACCGGGGCGAGAGCGACCGCATAACACCGATGTCATCGGGGTCGGTGGAACAACCTGAGTCAATTGAGTACCCGAATTAGACATTGACCAGCGATTGCCGTACAGCTCAACCGGAGTTGGGGCAAAAACTGCATCAACTCCCGCCTGTTCGCACAGCCGTAAGTCCTGCTCCAACGGACGCGGGTATTGCTGAAAATCTTCCGTTGGACTGAACTGAAGCGGATTCACAAAAATGCTGACAACGACAAGAGCATTTTCGCATTTTGCCCGCTCAATTAAACTTAAGTGACCGGGGTGCAAGGCTCCCATTGTTGGAACAAAACCAACGTCCGCCGCCCTGCGGTGGCGTTCTAAGTAGCAGCGCAATCCGGCTGCTGTCGTAAACAGGCGCATGAGATTTTAGGGGTTGGACTTTAGATTGATGGTAACAATTCCTCAGCTTACTCCCCTGCCAAGTCGCAAGACTTAGACAGAGGATTCCAGTCTTTACAGCTCAGATTGCCAGCTTCTTTATAGCTGGAACTTGCCCCTTGGTCGCTATAACGCTTTGTTAAGGACTGGCTAAGCTGCTGCGCCTACAATTTGCATTTGGGTAAATGGTTAAATGCTTGACACTAGTAAGGTTCACCATTTTGAATTTGGAATTTTGAATGCCTTAGTACTCAGTCATAGTGGTTCGTGGAGCCTCTAAAACCTCTATACGCACAGGTGCAATGCCACTTTGTATCAGTCCCAAGACTCGCGCTGCTGCGGCTGAAAGGTCAATCACCCGACCACGCACGAAAGGTCCACGGTCGTTAATCCTTACAACTACGGAGCGCCCATTGTTTAAGTTAGTCACCTGTACGTTGGTTCCGAATGGTAAAGAGCGGTGGGCGGCTGTCAGCTCATTCTGGTTGTATCGTTCGCCACTGGCGCTACGACGACCGTGGAATCCCGGACCGTACCAGGAAGCGATGCCACTAATCTGAACTCGAAGCGGACCTAGGGAAAGCTGTGCGACGGTACGTGCTGGGGGTCTACCTACGATTTCCCGTAAAGGAGGAGCGTTGCCCATCAGGCGTCGTAGTCGATTGGTGGCTTGCAGGGCATCTTCAGCAGGATTGCGGGTTGTATCGGGTAGAATGGTGTTCTCGTTGATTTGGACTAACTCCTCGTCATTGGCTTTGATGCTGTAGCAGTTGCATTCAGACTGCCATTTAACTGCGATCGCTTCAGCCTCTACATTTTCCAGATTCAGTTGATTGAGTCTGGCTGCAACCGTTGTTGCCCGCCAAACTGGGTCATTTGCGATCGCATTCGCATTCAACGCTCCATTCGGTTGTGTGATTTGAATCGATGCATTTGAGCCAGATGCAGTGGACTCTAATGTAGAAACGCCAGAAGCTGATTTTTGAGAAGCTACGGCTTCTCCCATTTTGATCTCGTTTGTACTAACTGGACTGGAACCTAAGAAGGTTAGGACAGGAATGTTGCGGACAAAAAGTGTTGCGGCCTGACGTCCTGCTACTTCATGAGCATGAATTTTCGCGATCAC
>JAIUYC010000737.1 GCA_020216575.1 Coleofasciculus sp. S288
TAGAGAACTCAAAGCTAAAATATATGGCCTATTTTATCCTCATGCTAGTGTTTGGAAAGAACATTTTAACGTTACCTTAGCTCCTTTGCAGGAGGCGATTCAAACTGCGCTAGAAACGGGAGATATGCCTTGGGCTGGCTATAATACCTTTTATTATTGCGACCATCTCTTGTTTGTTGGGGAATCTCTAGAATTAGTCGCTCAGAAACAAGAGCAATATTTGGAATGTCTCCAGAAACGAAAACAATATCTGGAAAGTGATTACCTTAATGTCTGGCGGCGAATGGTTTTAAAACTCCTCGACAAAGCAGAGGAACGATATAGTTTACATGGCGAGGCGGTGACGGATGAGGAAACCCTGGAACGGTTGCTTACCATTAAGAATCATATGTGTATTTTCGCCGCCTATCTTGCCAAGGCAATTCTCTCCTATTTTTCTAAAGATTACGCTCAATCGATTAACAGTGCCTCGGCAGCAGAAGCCCATGCAGGTGGTGTGCTGGGGATGATGATTAATGGACAACACAATTTCTACTATTCTCTCGCCCTTTTAGCCCAAGCTTCTAGCCTTTCAGAACGTGAACAGAAAAAAGGTTTGGAAAAAGTATCAGCCAATCAGAAAACCATGCAGAAATGGGCGTACCATGCTCCGGCGAATTATCAGCATAAGTACGAGTTGATAGAGGCTGAAAAGGCACGAGTTTTGGGGCAAAGTTTAGAGGCAACAGAGCTTTACGATCGCGCGATCGCAGGAGCCAGGAAACAGGGATTCACCCAGGAGGAAGCACTAGCGTCGGAACTAGCCGCAGAGTTTTATTTTTCGCGAGGTAGAGACAATATTGCTAAAGACTATCTAACTCAATCTTACTATGCCTATGCTCAGTGGGGAGCAACGCTTAAAGTTAGAGACTTAGAAGCGAGATATCCTGACATTTTCTCCCGTATGCCACAGCAGAAAACCACAGGCTTAGAGATGAATCGAACTCTTAGCAGTACGACTCAGGGAAGTTCAGGTGTCCTAGATTTAGCCGCCGTCATGAAAGCATCGCAAGCCCTTTCAGGCGAAATCGTTCTGGACAAGTTGCTGACGAAGTTGATGAAGATTGTCCTTGAAAATGCGGGGGCAGAAATTGGATATTTGCTTTTAGAAAAGGCAGGGAAATTACTCATAGAAGCTTCGGGAAGCGTAGGGCAAAATGAGATAGCCGTACAGCAATCCCTTTCTGTAGAAACGAGCCAGCACCTTCCGCTATCAGTTATCAATTATGTCTGCCGAACTCAGGAGGATGTTGTCCTGAATGATGCGACTTGCGATCGCGTTTTTAAGACGGATAAGTACATTACCAATCACAACCCAAAATCTGTTCTGTGTACGCCGATTGTCCATCAAGGTAAGCTGATTGGTATCCTGTACTTAGAAAATAATCTAACGACAGGAGCATTCACGTCAGACCGATTAGAAATCTTAAAACTCCTATCCTCTCAAGCCGCAATCTCGATTGAGAATGCTCGCCTCTATCAAGATTTGGAAGCAGCGAATACCAACCTGAAACGTTCCCACGAGCAATTAGAGGAGTATAACCGGACGCTGGAAGCGAAAGTCAAGGAGCGGACAGTGGAGTTACAAGAAAAGAATTTACACTTGCAACAGGAGATTCGCGTTAGCGAAGCCGCCGTAAAGCATCGTAAACGAGCCGAAGAAGCGGCCGAGGCCGCTAACCGTGCCAAGAGCGAATTTCTGGCTAACATGAGTCACGAACTCCGCACACCACTTAATGGCATTTTAGGTTACACTCAAATCTTAAAAAAAGACAAAACATTAAGCGATCGCCAAAAGAATGGAATTGAAATCATTCATCAGTGTGGCGAACACCTGCTAACGCTAATCAACGATATTTTAGACCTATCTAAAATTGAAGCACGGAAAATGGAGCTTTACCCCAAAGAGTTTCATTTTCCCGAGTTCTTGCAAAGCCTTGCTGAAATCTGCCGGATTCGCGCTGAACAAAAGGGAATTGCCTTAATTTACAAAACAGTTTCTCCCATTCCAAAAGTCATCCGAGCTGATGAAAAACGGTTGCGTCAAGTTTTGATTAATTTACTTAGCAACGCCGTTAAATTTACGGAAAAAGGGAGTATAACGTTTAAAGTAGGCTATCAGGAGGGTAAACTCCGGTTTCAGGTGGAAGATACAGGAATTGGCATTGCACCGGAACAATTAGACGAAATATTTTTGCCATTCCAGCAAGTGGGTGAAGATAGTCGCAAGACGGAAGGAACGGGATTGGGATTGGCGATTAGCCGTCAATTAGTCCAACTGATGGGCGGCGAATTAAAGGTCAAGAGTACTGTAGGTAAAGGAAGCGTTTTTTGGCTGGATTTGGATTTACCTGAGGTTTTCCAGGAGGATGATATTGCCAAGGTCGATGAACGCAACATCATTGGGTTTGTGGGGTCTAAACGAAAGGTGCTGGTGGTTGATGACAAGTGGGCAAATCGCTCTGTTTTGGTTAATCTACTGGAGCCGTTAGGGTTTGAAGTTCTTGAAGCAACAGACGGTCGGGACGCTCTCAACAAAGCGCGTGAATTTAAGCCTGTTGTAATATTGATGGACTTAGTTATGACCGTAATGGATGGCTTTGAGGCAACCCGTCGCCTCAGGATGATACCCGAATTGGCAGATGTGGTAGTGATTGCCATATCGGCTAGCGTTTTTGATTTCGATAAGCAGCAGAGTCGCGAGGTTGGTTGCGATGACTTTATCCCCAAACCCGTCCGGGAAGCAGATCTTTTAGAAAAATTACGAGTTCACCTGGGACTGGAATGGATTTATGAGGCAGCAAGAGACAGTCAACAAGAGGCAAGAGAAACGCTCTTGACTTCAGACTCACTTGTGACGCCGCCCTCAGAAGAGATCGCAGTTTTACTCGATCTAGCGATGAGGGGTAATCTTAGAGGCATTTCAGAGCGAGCGTCGCAACTAGAGGAGTTGGACAAGCGCTGGGTGCCGTTTGCAACTCGTCTACGCCAACTCGCCAAAGAGTTTAAAGGGAAACAAATCTTGGAGTTTCTCAAGGAATATGTCAGAGGGATTAATGAGTGTTGAGACGGCTGAGAACGGTGTCATCTTAATCGTTGATGACACGCCTACCAATTTAGAAGTGTTGTTCGACGTTTTAGCCAATTCTGGATTTACGGTTTTGGTTGCTGAAGATGGGGAATGTGCGATCGAGAGGGCAGAATATGCACCACCTGACTTGATCCTGATGGATGTACTCATGCCAGGAATGGATGGTTTTGAAACCTGCCGCCGCCTGAAAGCGAATCAATTAACAAAAGATATTCCTGTGATTTTCATGACCGCACTTTCGGAAACGGTGGATAAGGTCAAGGGTTTGAATCTGGGGGCGGTAGACTATATCACCAAACCCCTTCAGCACGACGAGGTTTTAGCCCGCATCCAGCTTCATCTGAGGCTTCGGAACCTGACGAAGACACTCCAGGAGCAAAATTTGCGTCTGGAACAGGAAATCCAAGAGCGCAAGCGCTCGGAACAGAAAATCCGTGAACAAGCTGCCCTACTTGATGTCACCGCAGATGCAATTCTTGTGCAAGACTTGAGTAACCAAATCCAATTTTGGAACAAAGGGGCTGAACACCTCTACGGATGGAAAGCTCAAGAAACACTTGCCAAGAATGCAACGTTGCTGTTGTATC
>JAIUYC010000738.1 GCA_020216575.1 Coleofasciculus sp. S288
CTCTTGGGTCATTGTAAAGTAGCGATCGCTCGCTGAGAAATACCCGCGCACGGCGTAATCTCGAAGCATCCGGGCCGTATTGAAGTACGGCGTGTTGAGCCGGATGGCGTCTTTCATCTTCGCTACCCACCCCCTGGGAATTCCCTCGCCGTCCCGGTTGTAGAACAAGGGGACAACTTCCTTCTCCAGTAAGTCGTAGAGGGCGTTGGCTTCTACCTCGTCCTCGTAGTTGGGGTCTTCGTAGGTTTCCCCATGCCCGATAGGCCAGCCAGTGCGAACATAATCCGCTTCATCCCACCAGCCATCCAGGATGCTGAGATTGGGCAAACCGTTCATTGATGCTTTCATTCCAGAGGTTCCTGACGCTTCTCTGGGACGGCGGGGGGTGTTCATCCAAACATCACAACCCGAAACCAGCAGCCGTGCTAAATAAATGTCGTAGTCGGGAACGAAGACCACACGATCCCCGATTCCCGCCTCCCGAATCTGGTGAATGATTTGGCGGATTAACTCTTTTCCTGGCATGTCTTTGGGATGGGCTTTGCCAGCAATGACAAACTGGACTTGTCGGTCTTTGTTCCCCGTCATGATTTTCTTAATCCGCTCCATGTCCCGCATGAACAAGTTGGCTCGCTTGTAGGTGGCAAAGCGACGGGCGAAGCCAATGGTTAAGATGCTGGGGTCGAGGACTTCTTGAGCTTCAGCGAGTTCGGCTGGGGTTGCACCGCGATCGCGCAGGTGTTTTTGCAACCGTTCCCGCACATACATTACCATTTCGGAGCGACAGGCCTGGTGATTGCGCCATAACTCTTCATCTGGAATGGAATACACTCGCTCCCACAGGGGGTCTTCAGAACCCCGGTCAGACCAATTCGGGCCTAAGTAGCGATCGTACAGTTCTTGATTCTGCTTCGCTACGGCGCTACGAGCATGGACTCCATTAGTAATGGAGGTAATCGGTACTTCTATCAAGGGCAGGTTCTCCCACAGCCCATGGAACATCACCCGCGACACTTCTCCATGCAACAGGCTGACTCCGTTAGTGAAGCTGGCGGTCTTCAGGGCGAGTGCTGCCATGCTGAAGGGTGACTCCAAGTTACCGGTGTTTTCCCGTCCCAGTCCCAAAAATTCCTCTTTGGACAAGCCAAAGATGTTGGCGTAGTGTCCGACGTAGTACATCGCCTTATCAGGAGGGAACAGGTCAAATCCAGCCGAGACGGGGGTATGGGTTGTGAAAATTTGTGTAGCTTGCGCGACTTGCTTGGCTTCGGCAAAGCTTAAGCCTTCTTCTTGGATCAGCTTGCGAATGCGCTCCAGAATCAAAAAGGCAGAGTGGCCTTCGTTTAAATGATAGACCGTCGGTTTATATCCCAACGCTTTTAGCGCCCGAACTCCCCCAATCCCCAGCATCATCTCCTGGTGAATCCGCGTGTCTAGGTCACCGCCATACAGTTCGTCGGTGATGTCCTGGTCGTAGGGGGTGTTGGGTTCAATATTCGTGTCGAGCAGGTACAGGGGGACACATCCGACTTGCACGCGCCAAACACGAGCACAAACCGTGCGACCTGGATACTCGACTTCGATCCGCAACTCCGAGCCATCGGGATTTCGCTCTAAGTGTAGCGGCATGTTGTAGAAGTCGTTAATCGGGTAGCGTTCCTGCTGCCAGCCATCAGCATTGAGATACTGGGCAAAGTAGCCTTCCTGATACAGCAAGCCAACAGCGACTAGGGGTAAACCCAGGTCTGACGCTGATTTGAGGTGGTCACCGGCGAGAACGCCCAAACCGCCGGAGTAGATTGGCAGACAATCAACCAAACCATACTCGGCGCAGAAGTAGGCAAAGCATTCCTTAACATCACTTTTGCCGCGATGTTTGCGATACCACGTCCGCTCGTTGAGATAGTCGTCTAACTGGCGGGATGCCCGTTCCATTTGAGCCAGAAAGCCTTCATCTTCGGCGACTTCCTGAAGCCGCGCTTGGCTGATTGTGCCTAGCATCAAGACAGGATTGTGGCGGCTAGATTCCCACAGGTCGCGGTCTAGGCGTCGGAATAAATCTTTGGTCTCAACGTTCCAATCCCAATGAAGGTTGTAAGCTAGTTTCCGTAAGGGTTCAAGCGGCTTTGGCAGGAAGGGCGAGACGTTAAAGGTGCGAATTGGCTGCATATAGCGACAAAGTTCCGAGTCTTACACGGATCATATTGTGTGATAGATGCACCAAAAGGACGGCACATTTAATACTGTTTTAGTTAAGATTGGCAAAAAAGTGCGATCGCCGTTTAGTCAACCTGTTGTCTTCCATTCACTCATCCCCTCAAAGCTCTCTTGGGAGAAATATCAAGAGATGTTGATAAAATACTCAAATTTACAGATTGACATTCAACAGATAATCTGATACCAATTCAATTTGTGACAGCAGTTATTGAAAAAGTTGTGGCGATTTGTCCAACCTTTTCAGCCGAAGTTGCCACAGCGTAGTAAGCTCTAAAGGAATAAGCTAACGCGCGTTTATAGCACAAGGCAGAGGGCAGAGGGCAAAAGGCTTTTATGGATGCATATTGACGGGTCAAGGTTTCAGTATTTGGCGAGAGTCAAGAGTCGCCAAGGCGACTGCTATAAATTGCATCTTCTGAAAACTGGATAAAAGCAGTCAATTCCGCTCCCCTGCCTAGAGGCGATCCCGGCAACAGGGTGAGGGCGCTATGATTATTAATGATGTAGAAATTAAGTTTTGTAAAGCGCCTTGACTGCAACTTTTAACCCCACAACCAGCGTATCTGTAGAAACAACCTGGCACGCCCTCCATCCTATCTGGGAGGGAGGAGAAGAAATCGTTCAGCAAGGACTACCCCACAGTCAGCTAGCACCAGCATGGCAGATATTGCTTTTGGGTGATGGTTCTCCCACCCGCCACCTGCAACTCCTGACAACGGAGCGAACGGAAGTGGATGTCATTGATATGTCCGCGATTGGGATGGCTGATGATGGGGCACCGCCGCAAATCCATGCCGTACCAGGACCAAGGTTACGACGACAGGTGTGGCTGCGCACGGCTTCGGGTCAGCGACTTGCCTATGCGACATCTTGGTGGGATGCTAACCATGTCGATGAGTATCTGCAAAATCGGAACATACCCATTTGGGCGAGTCTGGCTCGCTTGCGGAGTGAGTTATACCGGGATATTCAGGGGATTTATTACGGTCACTCACCAGCGCTGGAGGAGGCATTTGGACAGAAAGGACCATTTTGGGGTCGCCACTAGCTGTGTTGGCATCATGGACAGCCTTTAACGCTCATTTATGAAGTGTTTTCGCCTTATTTAAAAAAATATCTTGGAGAA
Organism: Coleofasciculus sp. S288; assembly: GCA_020216575.1. GTDB lineage: Bacteria > Cyanobacteriota > Cyanobacteriia > Cyanobacteriales > Coleofasciculaceae > JAIUYC01. The sequence continues at coordinate 3,344 of JAIUYC010000738.1, forward strand.
ACGCAGGGGAAAATCGAGAGTGAACCACAGTAGACTAAAACGCTAACAATTAAGTATGCAGGTGAAATTAAACATCACTGTAAGAGCTGGGCATAGGGCATAGACAAGAACCAGTTACGTTTGTTTATTTATGCCGACCTACTTAACTCACTCTTGCTCACTTTCTTTGCTGAAAAACGAATAGGTGAGGGAATTTTGAATTGCTCACGAGGAAAACACATAGAAGCCGGAAGCCCCGTAACTTCAGTTCGGGGAGGTTACTGAGCTTTGCCGAAGTGAGGAAGGCGATAGCGCGGTTTTAACCGCCTTGCTTTGTATACTGTGAACACCATGATATACTATTCCTAGCCCAGAAAGTTAGTTGTTG
>JAIUYC010000739.1 GCA_020216575.1 Coleofasciculus sp. S288
GTCCAGAACGGGTAAAAGCGAATTTTTCGTGCTTCAAAGTGGCAGCACTTCCTCAGATTGGTTGGTGTTTGCGCCTTCGCATCCAAGAGCGCACCTTAAGCTACACACCTGCTTGCTTGCAGCTCATCTTTGCTGATTTCAGCGCAAACCGTAGAGACTCATGAAGAATAAAAAGACCAAGGCTAAGCTGCCAAAAATCAGGAGATTTTTCTGAGCGGGCGTCAAAGTGTTAACTCCAAGACCATAGCCCAGATTCTCCTGGAACCCAGAAGGCGCACCGCTTGAACCAATGTTCTCAAACGCAGAAGTCCGAGCGCTGCAAACAGGACAGCGCCAGTCGCTTGGCAACTCTTCAAAAGGCGTCCCTGGGGGAATGTTACGATTGTCATCTCCCTTGCTTGGCTCATAGACATAGCCGCAAGATCGGCATTCATAACGAGCTGGCGCTTGTTCTGCCAGAGTTTGCTCGTTGGCTTGATCGCTCATCGCTTACAGACTTAAGAAGCAAATCTTAAAATGTATGTTAAAAATTATCGCATAAATGTGCGGCTTTACTTATCCTGGTAAAATTCACTACTGACTAGATGGGGGGAGCGAGAGATCGGATGAGTGGTTGTAGCACCTCCATCGGTTAAGAGGATTGGAGTTGAGAACCACATTAGCCGGAGAGCTGTGACAGGCGAAAACAAGCTCCTCCTTACCATCTATTGCAACCATTGGCAAGAGCAACCAACTGCCAAGTACTCTGCCCTATAGAGGAAGCTCGGCTAGAACTTCCCTTCTCCATCTCCTCTACTAAGTTTCGATACTTCCCGTGAAAAGCCAGTTGCTTTCCCCTGGGCTGCGATTGACTTTATCAATGATCCCGCAAAGTTTGTCTAATTCGGTCAATACAACAGGCCGCTTATAATAGAGTAAGTAATGTAAAGAAGTAATAACGCAAGTTTTTTAGCGGAAGTTACCCATTGTGTTTGTTCTTAGTGGCTACGAGTATCTTTTAGGCTTTTTATTAGCATGCAGTTTAGTCCCCTTTCTGGCTCTGACTGCGTCTAAGCTTTTGCGACCCAGCACTCGCGGGCCAGAGCGCCGTACTACCTACGAATCCGGCATGGAACCCGTGGGGGGAGCTTGGATTCAGTTCAACATTCGTTACTACATGTTCGCGCTTGTCTTCGTGATTTTCGATGTTGAAACTGTATTTCTGTATCCTTGGGCTGTTGCATTCAATCGTCTCGGAGTCTTGGCTTTTATTGAAGCCCTAATTTTTATCGCAATTCTTGTGGTTGCTCTTGTTTATGCATGGCGCAAAGGAGCCTTGGAATGGTCATGAACCCTAACACAGCAGCTGACGCTGCTGCTTTAGAACGTCAGCTCAAAGAACGAATTCTTAACCCAATCGAGCGTACGAGTGTAACGCAAGACCTTTCAGAAAACGTCATTTTGACAACAGTAGACGACCTTTACAACTGGGCAAGGCTTTCCAGCCTGTGGCCTATGTTATACGGTACTGCCTGCTGCTTTATTGAATTTGCTGCTTTGATTGGCTCCCGGTTTGATTTTGACCGCTTTGGTCTGGTTCCTCGTTCTAGCCCCCGGCAGTCTGACTTAATTATTACCGCTGGCACGATCAACATGAAAATGGCACCAGCGCTGGTTCGTCTCTACGAACAGATGCCAGAACCGAAATACGTGATTGCGATGGGAGCCTGTACAATTACGGGTGGTATGTTCAGTGTTGATTCCCCAACCGCGGTGCGCGGTGTGGACAAGTTGATTCCTGTGGATGTTTACATCCCTGGCTGTCCACCTCGCCCAGAAGCCATCATTGATGCAATCATCAAGCTGCGGAAGAAGGTTGCTGACGAGTCTATGCAGGAACGGGCTAAACTGAACCAAACCCATCGGTACTACAGCACAACTCATACGATGAAAGCGGTATCCCCGATTTTGACAGGCAAGTACTTGCAGTCTGGAACTCGTTATGATCCACCGAAGGAGTTGACTGAAGCAATAGGGATGCCAGTACCACCAGCACTGAAAGCTTCACAGAAGCAGGAGGTGGAACGTGGCTGAAGAATCGAAACCAGTAGCTGAATCGTCTGAGCTAGTACAGACAGGTAAGGTTTCAGGTTGGCTGACTGAAAATGGCTTCGACCATGAGTTAATGGAGTTAGATCATCAAGGGGTCGAACTGATTAAAGTTGAGCCAGAGTTTTTGATTCCGATCGCAACTGCTCTCTACGCCTACGGATTTAACTACCTACAATGTCAGGGTGGCTATGATATCGGTCCTGGTCAGGACTTGGTCAGCTTTTACCACTTAATTAAAGTGAGCGATAATGCTGAAACTCCTGAGGAAGTGCGGCTGAAAGTGTTCCTGCCACGGGATAACCCAAGGTTGCCATCCGTCTACTGGATTTGGAAAGCTGCCGACTGGCAAGAGCGGGAATCTTACGATATGTTCGGCATTATCTATGAAGGACACCCCAACCTGAAACGGCTTTTGATGCCAGAAGATTGGGTCGGCTGGCCATTGCGAAAGGATTATATCTCGCCGGACTTCTATGAGTTGCAGGATGCTTATTAGTTAACACAATTGACATTCAGTAAAGCACCCACTTCAAATTGGAGGGGGTGCTGATTTTTATTTGGACGTTAAAACCGCTGATCCCAAATCCGCTATGATTGCCCCCTTTTTGAACAATAGACTTGTCTTGAAAATAAGGCAGAAGGAGTGGTTCGACAGGCTCACCAATCGGGCTCCAGGGCAGAAGGAATAAGAATTTTCATCCATTCGTTGTGAGCTAGAGCTCATGGTGTAGGTCTTAAAAATGTGGTTTGATTCGGAGGAAGCAGGTGCTTTCGCTTACACGGGAACTGCAATGATTGGTTAGGTCTTTTGAGCAATGATATAAACATGATTTTCAGGATATTGGTCATATTCGAGATGGCGGCATGTGCAGTGATTTGAAGTAAGAATCCGCAGGAAAGCATCTACCCCCAAAGTGCTGTACTCAAAGTGCTGACCTTGAAATGCTCCCGAAATCTCGCTATTTTTATGTCCACCACCACAGGTGAACAGGAGTACTCCATCAGGTTCAAGAGCATCGCATAGCTTTTTCATGACAGGCTCTTGCGCATTTAGCGGCAGATGAAAAGTGCTGTCCCAAGCAGAAATCAAGCTGTAAAGTTTGGGAGGAATCCAACAGCAGATGTCTTCCATGTAGAATGTGACTTCTGGATGCAGCTGCTTGGCTAAATTTATCATTTCTCTAGAAATATCAAGTCCTTCAGCCTGAAATTCATGCTTGGATAAGATGTTGATAAAACGTCCGCTACTTCCACACCCTACGTCAAGAGCTGAGTGCCTCAAAGAAGTAAATTTGATAGCCCGCTCCAATTGTGCGATCCCGTATGGCGAATCTTGATGTTCAGTCTGCCACCATCGGGCAATTTGATCATATCGGGTAGCTGTATCATTCGGCTCCATTATGATGACCTAACTATTAATAGGCAGAAACCTTCTACCTAATTAGCCTAAATTGGATGGATAAAGATTTATGTCTAAACAACTGGTGCTAATGGAGCATGATGGTGGAGTGGATGACTATCTCGCCACCGTGCTGCTGATGACGATGGAACACATTCAACCTCTCGGTGTCGTTGTTACTCCAGCAGATTGCTACATTCAGCCAGCCGTTAGCGCAAC
>JAIUYC010000740.1 GCA_020216575.1 Coleofasciculus sp. S288
AACAAAGAAACTGACGGCATACCCCCCGTATCTTGTCCTTTGAGCAACTGATTAAACCAATCCACTTGTATCCCATCAATCGGACTCGCTGCGGCTGAACCGTAATCCACCGCACCCACTTTCCGCCCCCAAGGTAAATGCGCCCAAGGACCAACAATCAGCTTTTGTGGATGGGCGCTGCGACTTGCCATGTCCCGATACAGATGAATCGTGCCGCGCAAGAACGTATCAAACCATCCCCCAATATGCAGCATCGGCAAATCTACCCCTTCCAGATTCGGGGACAGGTTCTCCCAATATTCTCCCGGTTCAGGATGCTCCAACCACTCCTGATAGAAGGCATTCGGCGCATACTTTCGCAAGCTTTCTGTGAAAGGGGGAGAGGGGTTATACAAGGGAAGATTGCGAGAGGCAGCATAAAGGACTTGATACGCCCTAACATCCCCTCGCAAACGCGCTGTTTCTGCCGCCAACTGCACCGCCCAACCCAGATTAGCTTGCAAACAGAACGCCCCACCTTCATACGCCCAATCCGTATACAAGTCATACCCAATCATCGCCGGACAAATCGCCTTGAGGGCAGGTGGACGCCCGGATGCGGCATACAGTTGAGTCATCCCTTGATAGGAAAAACCATACATGCCGACATCACCCGTGCTGCCAGGGAGTTGGGACGCCCAGTTCACCGCTTCAATCCCATCGGGGATTTCGTGAGTAAATAGCTGAAATTCCCCTTCCGAAGTCCCCCGTCCCCGAACATCCTGAATCACTACAATGTAGCCTTGGGCAGCATACCAACTGGGATGAGCATACACCACGGTAGATGCGATCGCTCTTCCATAAGGTTGCCGCATCAGCAGCACCGGAAACTCCCCCTCCCCATCCGGGCGATAAATATCGGCATCTAGCCGCACTCCATCACGAGTCAGCATCGATGCCGTTTCTTTTTGCCGAACCTTCAGCATGGCACCAACGCATCCGAACGAGTCAGCACTCTCAAATCCTCCTCGTCCAACTCCACCGACGTACCGCTACGAATCAATTCAGCAAAGTCTTCATTTGGCACCATAAAACATAACGCATATAAGCGACCTTGACCTGTATTTCTAATTTCATGAATTCCCGTCGGCGGCACTAACAAACTGTCTCCCGCTCGAATCGGAACAGTCTTTCCGTCGCACGTCGCTAATCCCTCTCCCTTGAGAACAAAAAACATTTCCACCGCAAACTGATGACGATTGGGTGGAGTCTTTCCCCCCTCATCAAAAATCTCCACACAAAAAGTCAACGAAGTATCAGCGATTTGTGGATCGAAAACAATTGCCAAACGATTGGTATCATGAGGACTAATGCGATACGCTTGATAGTCCCCAGGAGACTTAATTACAGGAATCATACAACGAACTTCCATCGGTAGTTACTCCTAAAATTCCTGAACGTTTTATAGTTAGTACACTTGATTTAACTCACTTCAGCTACGGCCTTAGGGAATGAATTTCCTAGCAATTGGCTATATAAAAAGTCAGACTAACCAATCCACACCCCTAACCCCGTTTATTTTTTAACTCCCTCCCTATTCTCTCCTCTGTGTTCTCTGTGCCTCTGTGGTTGGTTAAAAAACAGGGTAATCGTAGCGGATAAAACTGAAAATCCCTCTCTCCTAACTCGGAATACGGGCAGGTTGCTCAAAAACGAACCGCTCCAGGCACAGAGTTCACAGAGCAAGAGAAGAGAGAATTGACGATGAATCTGTTACAAACCCAAAGCACTGGTTGACGTTGTAAATAGTAGCTTTGAAGCAATAGTCTGGAGACGTTGTTGCCGCACAGTCTTTAACTAAAATGCAGTCATAGCCCAGAAAATTGGCATCGAGTAAGGTTGCCAATACGCACTGATCGATATTCACCCCCGCAAAAAAGAGCGTCGTTTTGCTCAAATTCCGCAAAATACTATCAAGGGGAGTATCCCAAAACGCGCTCATTCGATACTTATCGATGCGGATATCCTCCGGCTTTTGCTCTAATTCGTCTACGACTGCTGCCGCCCAACTCCCCGCCATCAGCACGGGTGCACCATTCTTAGGCAGTGGATCGCCCAATCCTACCCCTTCACCCGTTGGATTGTAAACGTGCCGCAGTCCGGGACTAATATTAAGTAAGTCAGGACGGTTCCCCCAATTCACCCACAAGACGGGAACATTTGCGGTTCGCAATTTTGGCAGCAGGGTTTTCAGAGGATTGATGGGTTCGCGGGCGGGTGACACATCGACACCAATATGAGCAAGCCACCCGTCTGGATGACAGAAGTCGTTCTGCATATCGATAACCAGAATTGCCGTTTTGGTCAAATCTAGGCGTAACGTTTTCGTTTCTGTCGCCAGGGTAATTGGCACAGGAGTTTGAGGCGGGCGGGTAAGATCTGCGATCGCATCATTTACAGCCCAAGCATTCGGTGGTACACCCAAAGTATGGAGAGGTCGATTCATAGTCCTTGTGTTAAGAGATATAAAAACCTAATCTTGTTAATGGCAAAGAAGGCAATGAGACTTTTGTTGAACTTAATTTCCCCGGACGCTATAGCCAGCCTAAATAATTCATGAGAACCTCTCTTTCTTTTCTCTGCGAACTCTGTGCCTGGAGTGGTTCCTTAAAAAAAGCCAATTTTACAGATGATCTAGGAGGGCTATAATGTATTGGAGGCTACTGTTTTTTGACAAGACCTTCGTTAAGTTATTGACCTTATGTAAACCCTAGATAATAAAAAATTGGCAAATTTGCATATTTTTTTAAAGTACTCGCCTTTTTCCTCAGAACCTGCACCTATAAGGTGAACTAGGGCAAAATAGGGAGATGGTTCGCTTCGCTGCTTACTCAAAAAACCATCTCGGTGTACAATACCAAGTCTTTACTTCCTAAATAGAAGGTTCTAGCTGTGAGTTTTACAATTGGGCAGGTTATAGTTCCCGTCGAGCAGGGCTATGAGACGGTAAATGTACATATAGAGGAGGGCAAAATTACTGCCATCTTGAGTTCCCCTGCTGAAGTTAGAGGGGGGGAAACCACGGCAGTAGATGGACAAAACAAACTCCTCCTGCCTGGTTTTGTCAATGCTCACACCCACTCTTCAGAGATGTGGCAACGGGGAATCATTCCGCCTACCCCTCTAGAACTTTGGATTGCAGAACTCTATGACTTTGTCCCTCTCGAACCTGAGCAAGTTTACCTCACTGCTTTGGGAACAGCCGTAGAAACGCTGATATCTGGGGGAACCAGTGTTGTTGATCACTTAGTTTTGATTCCTGGCAAAGAAATCGAAACGATCGCTGCTGCTGTTCGAGCCTACCAAGAAATTGGCATTCGTGCGTTTATTGGTCCGTTGATTCAAGATGAATCCCTCACCGCAGGTATTCCTAATGGTGGTGTTCAACGGGAACATGAAACTTACATCCGCTCAACCGAAGCCACGCTAGCCCTGATGCAGGAGGCAGTGGAGAGGTTTCACAATCCAGATGCTGGGGTGAATATCCTCGTAGCACCAACAGGAATTCAGCTATGTTCGGATGCATTGTTTGAGGGATGTATTAAACTAAGCGATCGCTACAATCTCTGCCGTCATGCCCACCTGCTGGAAACTAAGGCACAAATAAAACTCGCCCAAGAAAAATACGGCTGTAGTGCCGTCGAACACCTCAAGCAAATTGGTTTTCTT
>JAIUYC010000741.1 GCA_020216575.1 Coleofasciculus sp. S288
GGTCAAGACGATGGGTAGCAGTACTGCTTGTAAGTGCTACAGCTATCTATGGATTAATCAGCTTGCAGATTTACGTCTGGGCAGCTATTTTACTGCCCTGGCTTTTCCCCGTTGCCACCTTTTGGACGTTTATTTTACCCATACTAATAAGGAAAAAATACCATGCGTAAACTCAATAGGGTTTTATCTACCTGTCTCTTGACAGCCACAGTAATTGTCAATTTGCCTCATTGGTTCTCATCAGTAGCAATTGCACAAACTAACTCTCGGCAGCAGTCATGGTGGTGGGAAATCTTTCAAAACGACCCACCCGTTGAAGATTCCACGCCGGGTGGCAGACGTGACATCAGTGGGCTATGTGCGATCGCTCCTCGCTCCATCATGACGAACACAAAAGTCTGGAGCGATCGCCCTTTGTTTGTCTGGCGGGGGAACTTAGGAAAAATAGAGGTGCATCCCCATAAGAGCGATGAAGTACTTTGGAGCCAGACTGTTACTTCAACGGATAACAGTGTTACTTACGCAGGAGAAGCCTTACAACCTGGTCAAACGTATGACTGGGTGATTTTTAGCCCACAAAATAGTCGTATATTCTTGATTCCCTTTCAAGTCATGGAAGCTCCAGAACGCGATCGCATTCGGGTGCGCCTGACAATCTTAGAGCAGGAACTGAAAGAGAAAGGAGCAACGCCGGAAGAAATCGCCAATGCCAGAGCCAATTACTTTGCTCAACAGCAGCTTTGGTCAGATGTCTTGAAGGAAGTTTACAGCATCGAAAACCCCTCTCCGGAGCTAGAAACTATTATTCAGGAAATCCCCTCGCAACTTTGTAAACCCATGCAACGGCATTAAATCAGTGAACAGTGAACAGTGACCAGTTATCAGGTTTCACACGGGGATGCGAGACCCCGAGTGAAACCTACCATCTTTGATGGGAGCTTTACTACTCAGGGATTAACTGATAACTGATAACTGATAACTGAAAGGTGAGGCGCTGCCCATGTAGGAGTCAGGAGAGAAGGATTTTCATTTCTTCATTGTGAGCGACAGCTCAGGACTTACGCACAGATATATAGCAATCGCCAAGGCAGTTAGGACATATATGAATTGAGTAGAGACGTTCCAGGAAACGTCTTTACCAAAGTTTGTTTGTCCTAAGCGATGTGTCCACTGCTATATCTCAGATAGGGGTAGTAGCTGGGCTGAGAGATGGCTGTAATGAGATTTCTCATCGATTCTGCAAACTTTACGCACTTAGTTGTCGGTAGCTGACACGAGCAAGCAACCTGTAAAATACATCCTGCACCCGTAGCGCAAAACTTTTGTTTTTGTCTGATGGATTATCGAGAAGCCGGTGTCGATGTTGAGGCAGGTCGAGCGTTTGTTGAGCGAATTCGCGGCCTGGTGCAAAGTACGCATCGACCTGAAGTGCTGAGTGGATTGGGCGGTTTTAGTGGTTGCTTTCAGCTACCAGGGGGATATCGGGAACCGATTCTGGTATCTGGGACAGATGGCGTCGGTACGAAGCTCAAACTCGCTCACGACCTCAATCGCCATGACACGGTTGGGATTGACCTAGTGGCGATGTGTGTCAACGATGTTTTAACGTCTGGAGCTGAACCGCTCTTTTTCTTGGATTATTTGGCGACTGGAAAGCTGAATTCCGAGCAGTTGACTCAGGTTGTTGCTGGTATTGCTCAAGGGTGTCGCCTCGCTGGTTGCGCCTTGGTGGGAGGAGAGACGGCAGAAATGCCTGGTTTTTACCAGCCAGGGGAGTATGATATGGCGGGGTTTTGCGTGGGAATTGTCGAAAAGAGCCAGTTGCTGGACGGGACTCAGGTGAATGTAGGAGATGTGGCAATTGGTTTGGCAAGTCAGGGAGTTCACAGCAATGGCTTTAGTTTGGTGCGGAAAATTGTCCGCGAGTCTTCTGTAAAGGCGCTACCCGTTGAGAACGCAGTTGGGGAAGATGCTGGTTCATTAACCTGGGAGATTTGCCCTGAAGGACTCGCAGGCCGCAGTTTGGGTGAAGTTTTGCTGACGCCTACTCAGATTTACGTCAAACCTGTGCTTGAGGCGCGTCGCGCTGGAATTGATATTCATGGCATGGCTCATATTACTGGGGGCGGTATTCCAGAGAACTTACCTCGCTGCCTGGGTGTTGGTCAATCCGTTCAGCTTGATGCCAATAGCTGGGTTATTCCACCGATTTTTCAGTGGCTGGCTGATGCGGGTCAAGTTCCTATCGGTGAAATGTTTAATACTTTTAACATGGGCATTGGGTTTGTATTGCTCGTGCCGCCGGAACAAGTACAGCAGGCACTTCGCTGGTTTGAGTCGCAAGAGATTGCGGCTTATGTGATTGGTGAAGTGATTGAGGGAACTGGTGCTATTGTGGGGCTTCCAGAATAACACGATGCGATCGCTTATCTGTACTTACTCCCTTCCCGCTTGAAGACTACCTATTTTTTTAGAACCACAGAGGACGCAAAGGGCGCAGAGGTAAACAAGAGATAGGTAATTTTGGTGAGGGGAGGGAGGAATTCATTTAAGCGATCGCATTCGTGGGAAACACTATTTTAGGCAAGGGGAGATTGCACGGTTAAGGTGTTCATGCGTTTGCGATTGGACGAAGCTGAAGTGTTCTCAGCGAAACGGCTGATATCAAAGTGGCAAGTATAGCAGTTGCCAAGGCGACTCTTGACTCTCGCCAAATACTGAAACCTTGACCCGTCAATATGCATCCATAAAAGCCTTTTGCCCTCTGCTTTCTGCCTTTTGCTATAGCTTCATTTTGCGAGCAGCTTTGACACGTCTGCATGCATAAGCGCAATGTTGGGGTCGCGTTGAATCGCTTGATAGTAACGTTGCTCTCGAGTTGTCCCTTCTTCTGACAGAGAAACCAAGGAACGAGCTTCGTCTAACAGTTCGTTCGCTCTGTGCAATGTGATTGGCTCTTTCGCACTCAGAGCTTCATCAATTTGGACGATGAATTGAGAGAACGGACGCAGCCAGCTAAACCATTCATCTCCGATAACAAGCTGAAAAAACTCTCCCTTTGACTGGATTGGACCGTGAAACTGCTCGTAAACATCTCGTTCTGAGTGGAGTAGTGCCTTGTGAAGACGGAGCAGTGAAGCACGCACCTCGCGCAGCTGTTGGAATGGAAGATCGAGAGTAGAATCGGTTGAAGACATCGATAAGGATTGCAATCGCTACTCTTTTGATCTTGTCATATTGACTCCACTCAGCTAGGCGATCGCTCTTTTAGGCTGATAGGCATCTTTAACTAAGCTTCCTACAAGGCATTAGGATTCACTTACACAGCGCAACGGCATTGCTGTTTGCCGTGCTTGGTGCCGTCAATTGGCCTTTGGAGTGCTGACTCTCAAGGCTTTGTTAGAATTTGGACAGCTAAGGATAAATATGGGAAACTGTATGACAGGGCTAGATGCGCTTCAGGCCGTTCAGTTTATCACCGTTAAAGGAAAACGGCTGGCAGTACTAGATGCCGAGAATTGGGAGATATTGATCGAGTGGCTTGAAACTCTGGAGGATTTGCAGATTGCCCGAACTGCATTGGCACAGTTAAAGGCAGTAGGAGGTAATCGCCAACGTGCAGGCTGGCTGAAATGGGATGAGGTGCAGCAAGAGTTGGAATGAACGGCTACACCATCTACGTGACACCTGAAACGTTTCAGGCT
>JAIUYC010000742.1 GCA_020216575.1 Coleofasciculus sp. S288
GTATCCAGAGCAACAACACCAATTGTCCCCCGTCCGGCATTGGATGTCTCAGCCAATTCTTTTTCAGCGACAACTCCCGCCATTGTCTTGTCAAAATTACCCTGCCGCTCTAGTATCCACTCCTGTAACCGCAGGTCAGTCACGGGATTGTAAACGGGGACATTGAGTTCTCGCAGCAGTTCAGCTGCCCCATAGTCGGACAGCACTCGGTCGGCCGAGTCTTGCAGTGCCTTTGCTAGGTTAATCGGATTTTGCACCCGTGACACATTAATCACACCGCTGAACCGCTGAAACCGCCCCTCCATCAAAGACGCACTCATGCGGACTTGCCCATCCGATTGCAGGACTGAGCCTGTTCCAGCATTAAATAGAGGGTCATCTTCCAGCATCTGGCAGCCCTGGATCACCGCCTCACGGGCATCAGCACCAGTCAACAACAAGGAATATACTTCGTCGATGACTTTATAGAGCGAATAGCGCACCGCCTGAATTGCCTTGTTTGCTTTGAGAGAACTACCAGCACCGCCGTGAATAATGAGTTTGGGTTGCATCTGATTGACTGACTTTCTTTACGTGTAAGAGTTTTAATGAACTGATAAAATTGAAACCCTGTCAGGAAAAGCTTTTGGTACAGACCAAATTGTTTGGTCAAAGCCTTTTTCAATGACAGCGTGTGCTGCGGCAAGCATTGGCGCAGCAGGGTTTCGAGAAGCCAAACGGGACAAGATAGCGAATCTTAGGTTTTGAGTTTTCCCTATCCCCTACCCCTTAACCTGCTTGAGACTTGCGTCTGCGACAGCGTTCTGAGCAGTACTTCACCTCGTCCCAGCAATCTGCCCATTTTTTTCGCCAGCTAAAAGGGCGATCGCAAACAGGACAGATTTTCGTCGGCAGGTCAGATTTAGATCGCTGGCGTGCCATCCTAATGTTGGCGATAATGTAGCGCTTCTAATTGTAAAGAACTGTTAAGTCACTTGTAAAGCCTTGAGAGCTTTCAGGGGTATTAATAAAACCTAAACATAAAGTGACTTGACGAAAAAACAGGTTTTCTGAATTGGGAGCGCCCATTAAGTTGAGAAATTTGATACGATTGCACATATTTTCAGCACCTACAAGTCACGCCATATGCCAGAGGGTGCGCACCTCTTGTTGGTGGCATTACATAGTATTGAGCTGAGAAGCTACAGAGCCAGTGATGTGGGAAATCACTGTTTTTCTCTGACAAGATGAACACCCTATTAACCCGATTCTGGCAAAGTATCTCCCCAATCGCAAGACTTGAGATGGAATTCGTAAGAGTCAGAATTGTCTTAGTTGAGCCAGCAGGACCGTTAAATGTAGGAGCCGTTGCCCGTGTAATGAAGAATATGGGGCTAAATCAGCTAGTATTGGTCAATCCTCAATGCGATCCCCTAGGAGACCAAGCGCGACAAATGGCGGTTCACGGGGCGGATATCTTAGACGCTGCCCAACAAGTGGCGACGTTGCCAGAGGCTTTAGCGAAATGTCAGAGAGCGATCGCAACTACAGCTCGGACACGCACACTGTCTACGCCCCTAGAATCCCCCAGAGCGGCATTGCCTTGGTTGCTGGAAGATGGAGTGACATCCGCCTTGATTTTTGGGCCAGAAGACCGGGGATTGAGCAATGATGAATTAATTCATGCCCAGCGATTTGTCTGTATTCCCTCCAGTTCAGAGTATCCATCGTTAAATCTCGCTCAGGCAGTCGCCGTTTGCTGTTACGAACTTTACCAGAGTACTCAACAAAAATCCTCCTCTGGAGGGACTTTGCCAACACAAGTCGAGAGTCAGAATTCTTCACCCACGTCCCAATCCAGCGAAACTGCTTCATTGGATATGCTGGAAGGCTATTATCAACATCTAGAAGCTGTATTGTTAAAAATTGGGTATCTTTATCCTCATACAGCTCAATCCCGTATGGAAAAATTCCGATATCTGCTCAACCGAGCGACGCCAACTCAAGAGGAAGTTGCCATGCTTAGAGGAATTCTTCGTCAGATGGAATGGGCGCTACAATATCAGCCTAAGACTGGAAATGTTGATAGCTCAGAGCCAAAGCAGTCTTAAAATAAGCTTGCATCTACTGAACTATTCAAGGAACGATGAGTAGGCTACAGTTGGCAACGTGCTGACTGAAAAGTCCCTGACATTCCAATATGGATCGGCAGGATACAACAAAGGTAGTGGTGTTGGAGGTTTCGTCGGTGACAGCATCTAGGGGTAACAGGCGTCAGCCTGAGAAATCGGAGCGGGAAAAACAGTCAGAGCAGCGAGAACGCCGTCGTCTCCGTCCGCGTCGAAGTCGAGCCAAACAGCCTCAAGGGCAGGAGGTGAATCGCACGCTATTCCCGATGCAACCGCCCGAACCTCGTCTCAAACCGGTATCCATCAGACAGCTAAAGCCCCGGCAGATAGGGGGACAGCCTCCCTCTCCTACCAATCCTCATCTGCCCTCGTTCCGACCGGGTTCTCAAACTAGCAATCAGCCACTAAAACCCCGAATGGTTCGCAAGGTTGTGCTGCCCCCCCCCTCTGGGACAGGCCGTGGAGGGAACGGACGCACTCGCCTCAATCCCCCTGCATTTCAGCCGTTTGCCCCCCGAACCGATTCCCGTCCACGTCGCCCAGAACAGGCATCGGCAAGAATTGCCCCCCCACCTTCCAGTTCTCAATCACCTGGGGGCAGAACGCCTGCGAGGCGCGATCGCCAATCTCCAAGCGCTCAAACTCCTCCAAGTCAACGAAATCGAGTCGCTCGGCGTCCGCAAAAACGCTCTGTCAGTCCACTGGTTCATATCTTCCGTCTGTTAATTCTAGGGGTTGGCATGGGGGCGATCGTAGGAACTTTGCTGTCTGCCTTAGACCCAACAACCCACGCCTCAGTTAAAACGACTGACCTTGCTAAACAAGAAACGCAGCAAAGTCCCAACGGGAACATGGCGACATCCCTGCCCTTGGGTCAAGAAATTGCGCCCTTGAAAGCCCAACTCCAAACGTTAGTGTCGCAAAATTCTACACTGCAACCGGGAATCTTTATCATCGATGATACGGGAGCTTACCTCGACTGGGAGGGTAGCTCTAACGTTGCTGCTGCCAGCACGATTAAAGTGCCAATTCTTGTTGCTTTCCTTCAGGATGTCGATGCTGGCCAACTGCGTTTGGACGAAATGCTAACCCTGCAACCCGAAATGATTGCGGCGGGTTCCGGGAATATGCAGTACCAAAAACCAGGAACGCAGTTCACGGCTTTGGAAGTGGCAACCAAAATGATTTCAATTAGTGATAACACCGCTACAAATATGATCATTGCTCGACTGGGCGGTGCGGAGGCACTCAATCAACGATTCCGTTCTTGGGGTTTAACCCTGACAACTATCCGCAACCCTTTACCCGATATCGAAGGAACTAACACCACTAGTCCCAAAGAGCTAGCCCAGTTGCTATCGATGGTGAATCGAGGGGAGTTGATGTCACTGCACTCCCGCGATCGCATGCTGTATATCATGCAGCAAACGGAAACCAACACCCTACTACCCCAAGGACTGGGAGCAGGAGCCACGATTGCTCATAAAACCGGCAACATTGGGGAGTTGCTTGGGGATGTTGGCTTGGTGGATATGCCCACCGGCAAGCGTTATATTGTTGCCGTTCTGGTTAAACGTCCCCGTAATGACGCCA
>JAIUYC010000743.1 GCA_020216575.1 Coleofasciculus sp. S288
CCATTCAGCACCATCAAGTGCCTCAATGGCTGCCGCTTCTTCAGCTTCTGTACCCATTTCCACAAAAGCGAAGCCGCGCAAGCGGCCTGTTTCACGGTCGGTGGGTAGCTGAACTCGCTTGACAGAACCATATTCTGCAAAAACAGCAGTGAGGTCTTCTTGGGTAACCTCGTAGGAAAGATTGCCTACATAAATTGACATAGATTGTCTCCAAAATCAGAGGGGCGTAGGGATAGAGATATAGATTTCGGAGAGAAGCCTGCCAATACCAAAAGGAAAAAGCCCATCAATACTTGAAACAAACACTACAACCGAATTTACTCTCAATCAGAACCCTAGCATAGTATTGCTCTCCTTAGGGAAGAACTCAAACAAATGTTACAAAAAGTTACATTATCAAGACAGAGTACTGTAGCCGCACAACTTCTACTTTTTTAAAATTTAATCTTTTGAATTGAATTTTGTTTTTTATAAGGCTTATTTATGGCAGTAAATACTTTTATTAAAAATTAAAACAATAAATGTGATTTTTTATACTCAGTTAAAAGAACTAAAAGTTATATTTTTATTCCAAGCGGTTGCTGCAAAATTTACAGGATTTGAGGTATTTGATATATAAAAAGTCTTAAATTCTTTTATAGTGAATAGCTAAGCACTATTTAGATTGGAGGTAGATAGATGGGATTCTGAAATTACACCTTAGGGGGTGTGACCCCCCATATAGCATGTTGATGAATGATTTACCCTCTACTCCAAGGTGTAACGGCATAAGTCTTGTAAAGGTGACCTTCTTGCAAGTTCGACAAAATAGCATTTTCGTTAGCTCATAGCGTTCAATTAAACAATTATGTCTACTACAGGTTTCCTAACAGACTTGTCCTTACTAGAACTCTTTGAGTTTATTGATAAAGGGCAGAGAACAGGCTTATTAATGGTTCGTACCTTGCCAAAAGTCCAAACAACGCCGTCGCTAGTCTATTACATTTGGGTGTATCAGGGTCGCATTGTAGCGCTAGCCAACCGATTAGATCAACAGGGTTTAGTTTCGCTGATCGAGCAATTCCAGGTTGTTAGCGATCGCGTGTTTGACAAACTGGTTCATTGGTGCTGCCCGATTGATGAACCGCTGGGGTTGTACCTCAAAAAACAAGGAGTCCTACAAGCAGAGCAACTCAAACAGCTATTTCAAATTCAAGTCTTACAGCCTACTTATACCTTGTTTCAACTTAAAGATGGTTACTTTACATTCGAGCCGAATGTCCTCATACCGACACGAGAAATGACGGGGTTGAGTGTATCACCACTAATCCTAAATCAATTGGGTTTAATTCAGGTTCTTTTAGAGGAGATTGATAATCCTAACTTAAACTTTAAGTCATTGCATATTCCATGCTGCTAATTAATCTCCCAATCTGCTTTGGGACCTAACGATTAATTTAATTTTATTAAAAATTTTAAATCTTTCTCACTCCCCAAGCCTGAATTAAGCTCTTTTATCATATTTGTGTACTTTCGGTTGCGCGATCGCAAAACCAAGCGTGTCTCACAATCCCTCACCCTCTATCCCAAATCCAACCTCTAAACACCAAAGTTCAGTACAGAGAACCGTCTTCTGCGACTTCGATGGCACGATTACCGCAGAAGAAACTTTTGTGGGGATGCTCAAGGAATTTTCCCCTGAGTTGTCTGAAAAGCTGATACCGGAAATGTATGCTAGGCGGCTGACACTGCGAGAAGGCGTGCGCCAGCTACTTGAATCGATTCCCTCGGCTCGCTATGCTGACATCATCGAATACACAAAAACTAAGGCAATCCGTCCGGGATTAGAAGAATTGCTAGATTTTTTGGAGGCTGAGGGTGTTCCGTTCGTCCTAGTTTCCGGTGGTTTGCGCAGCATGGTGGAAGCGGTGCTGCGTCGGGTGAGTAGGAAAACACCGTCTATAGTAGAGCGTGTAGCGGCGATTTATGCGGTTGATGTTGAGACAACGGGTGAGTTTCTGCAAGTGTCCTCAAAGTTAGAAGGGGGAACGGAACTCGTGTCTAAGGTTCAGGTGATGATGCAACACCCTGCTGAAGAACAGATTGCGATCGGGGATTCGGTTACCGACTTGAATATGGCACTGGAAGCGCCAGTGGTGTTTGCACGCGATCGCCTCTGCCACTACCTCGACGAGAATAACAAGCCCTACATCCCTTGGGACAACTTCTTCGATATCCGCGAAAAGCTCTCGCAGTTGTGGAGAGACGCTTAAGGTTATTGCGCGGTGCGGCACATCACGGTTGTTTCCATCCCCTTTCAGGGAAGAGGTTTTGGAAAGAGTTCGCTGTGGAAACCTTACGCAGAGGAGGTTTTAGGCGAAAAATTGACGCATCTCAACGAAAAATAAAGGGTTTGGGCGATTTGGAGAGATGCGTCGATTGCTTAATTAAACGACTTTTCTTATGAAATTTTCAAGGTTCGACAGGTGAGCTAATCGCTCACAAGGGAGTTTGAGGTTAGAGTGAATTCTGAACTCCTGAATTTCTGTATTCTGAACTCCTGTTGGGACTTGGAGGGGGTGGAGGAATATCCTCAACTTTCCTAATCTTTATTCCCTTTTTAGAGAGGCAAGCATCCATTTGTTCATCATTGGCTATGATTTGCCGATGCACCCAAGCTAACTTTCTCTCGGACAGCTTAACCTCAACCCAGCCTCCCTCTGTCTGCTTTCCAGTTACAGGTAGCGCTTCTCTTAAGGTTGCGACAACATTATCCGCCTGAAACGAAGCAGGCTTAGAACGTAGATTCCCATTGACAAAAACTAGACATTCTTTAGTTTCTGGCGGTGCAATAGGGCTAGGGCTAGTTTCTTTATCAGCACTAGTTACTGTAGGAAATGGGTGTGGGGAAGGGTTGGGTGATGATGATACGGTATCTTCTGGAGGAGGTTCGATTGGCGCACGGCTGGACATGCCAATTACTACAGCCATAGCAGCCAAGCTTCCTCCAATTCCTCCAATCAATAGAAAAGATTTTTTCGGGGAAGTCGAACTAGAACGAGGGCTGACTTTTGAACCTGCCAAGCTTGATGATAAATTTACGGCAGGAGTTGGATTTATCGGTACTGGAGCAGGTATTTGCGCGTAATCGGGTAGGACTGTACCCAGTGTTGAAGGAAGTGAGTTTGTTTCGCTCTTAATATCCCATTGGGCTACCTCATTCACCTCCTCTTCAGATTGGGAAATACTGGTTAGCTTCCAAGCAATTAATTCTTCAAGTGGTGCTACATCTCCATCTCTCAACCCCAGAGACTGTTGAAGATTCTTTAACTCTTCACGTTCTGGAGCGCCTAGAGGGGAATTCTGGCGGAATACGTTTGCAAACTCTCGTTCATAGCGCTGTAATTTTTCCTGGTACTCTTGATAAGGGTGGAGGGCTTCAGCTTCAATTGCCGCACGCTCTTCAAAGGTTAACAGTAAACTTTCTGCTAGTTTTTCCAAGACATAGTGACCGGCTTCAGCAATTTCTCCTCGTCTTATCCAATTTTCGACCTCTTTGCGATACTTCAGTTTCGGGTCATCAATTAGTGCTTTTGCCAGCAAAATCTTACGTCCGTTTTCAACTGAATAGAACTCTGGTTTCATGGCTGGAGCCGCGATTTGAACGTTGCTGTTCGCGTACTGATGCCACTCATCAACTGAAATCCAACCATCGCTATT
>JAIUYC010000744.1 GCA_020216575.1 Coleofasciculus sp. S288
GTTAGCTTGAGAATTTCCGGTGTGTCTTGATAGCTGGAGGGTTGAGGCAAAAAGATCATCCGATCCGACACGAAAAAGACGTATAAGCAAAAGAACGTGTAGATGAAGACTATAGAGAACAGCAACCGTTTGAAGGTAAATTCACCCAATAGCAATCGTCTGAGGGTACGTTTATCCATATTATTAGTTGTAAACTTAGCACGGCTATTTAGTTATTGAGTGAGGTTTTGAGATGGGCTTAGAATATCCTAGTGATTTGAAATACATGGATACCCACGAGTATGTACGACTCGATGGTGAGATTGCCACGATTGGTATCAGCGCTTATGCCATCGACCAGTTGGGTGACATCGTCTTTGTGGAACTGCCAGAACTTGGTGATGCCCTAACAAAAGGCGAAACTCTCGGCAATATTGAATCAGTCAAGGCAGTTGAGGATTTATATGCTCCCATCTCCGGTACGGTGGTTGAGCGCAATGATGCCATGATAGAGTCCCCGGAACTGATTTCAGAAGACCCCTACGGTGAGGGCTGGTTGTTGAAAGTGCGAGTTAATGACCCTGATGAACTAGAGGATGCGATGTCTGCCGATGAGTATCGGGAGCAGGTCGAAGGGGTGTAGAGAGGGAACTTATCTACTCCATTACTTCACACACTCTTTAACCTTCAACAACCTTCGTTTAGAGATAATTTCTGGGGGTCTGCTACAAAATAAGGAATAGTTGCGCCAACCCTTGAAACTCGTGACGCACCCTAGCCCTTTAACGAATCGGTCTTATATGCGTAATTTGGATCTCGCAGTCAACCACGATACAAAAGATAATCGAATCATTATTGAATCTCAGCAAAATTCCTCTCCAGAGTTCCTTGCGCGGACCGATTCTTTTGCAGTTCGGCACATTGGTCCTGATGCTAATGAAGTTGAACAAATGCTCAAAGTCTTGGGGTTTCCTACCCTAGATGACTTAATTGAGCAAGCCGTTCCCCCAGTTATTCGCCTCAAGCAACCCTTACAGTTAGCTGAAGCCCAAAGTGAGCATTCAGCCCTCGCCAAGCTAAAAGAAATTGCCTCCAAAAATCAGGTGTTTCGGTCGTTCATTGGCATGGGCTATCACGACTGCATTACCCCGCCCGTCATTCAGCGAAACATCCTAGAGAATCCTGGCTGGTACACAGCTTACACTCCCTATCAAGCTGAAATTGCCCAAGGGCGTCTGGAAGCATTGCTGAACTTCCAGACCATGATGATTGACTTGACAGGTTTAGAAATTGCTAATGCTTCGTTGCTCGATGAAGGCACCGCCGCAGCGGAAGCCATGACCATGAGCTACGGCTTGTGTAAGACGAAAGCGAATGCCTTTTTTGTCTCTAATTCCTGTCATCCCCAAACTATTGATGTGGTGCAAACCCGTGCCAAACCGTTGGGGATTAATGTGATTGTAGGCGACCATCAAACGTTTGGATTTGAACAATCGATTTTTGGTGCATTGCTCCAGTATCCAGCGACGGATGGCACAATTTACGACTACCGAGAGTTTATCGAAAAGGCTCACGACATTGGTGCTTTAGTCACCGTGGCAGCAGACCCCTTAAGTCTTGCCCTGTTAACACCACCAGGAGAATTTGGGGCTGATATCGCTGTAGGAAGTACTCAGCGCTTCGGAGTTCCCTTAGGGTATGGAGGACCGCACGCTGCCTATTTTGCGACCAAAGAAGCCTACAAGCGGCAGGTTCCAGGGCGTATTGTCGGCGTATCTAAAGATGCCCAAGGTAAGCCAGCACTGCGTTTAGCCCTCCAAACCCGCGAGCAACATATCCGCCGCGAGAAAGCAACGAGTAACATTTGCACCGCTCAAGTACTGCTGGCAGTGATGGCTTCGATGTATGCCGTCTACCACGGTTCAGAGGGAATCAAACGCATTGCCGAGAGGGTGCATCAGTTAACGGTGATGCTGGCAGAAGGGTTGAAGCGGTTGGGGTACAGCATCGAATCAGAAGCGTTCTTTGATACGGTGCGGGTTGAGATAATCGATGAATCTCCCTTACAAAGTGCCAATGCAATTCTAGAAGCGGCTCAAGCCCAAGGCATTAATCTGCGTGTCTTGGATGGCACATCTGTTGGGATTACGTTGGACGAAACGACAACAGTGCAGGATTTGATTGACCTGTGGCAGATTTTTTCTAATTCAGATTCCCTGCCTTTCTCTTTAGAAGAGTTGACCCATCCAAACTCTAACACCCAAACTCTAAAACCATTTGCTCGCACTAGCAGCTATTTAACCAACCCTGTCTTCAACCGCTATCACTCAGAAACGGAACTGTTGCGTTACTTGAATCGATTGCAGGCTAAGGACTTGTCGCTGACAACCTCAATGATTCCGTTGGGTTCCTGCACGATGAAGCTGAACGCCACTGCTGAGATGATACCCGTGACTTGGCCGGAATTCAGCCAGATTCATCCCTTTGCCCCACCATCCCAAACACTGGGGTATCACGTTTTATTCAAACAATTGGAGGGCTGGTTAGCGGAGATTACTGGCTTTGCAGGAATTTCCCTACAACCGAATGCAGGTTCTCAAGGGGAATACGCGGGACTGCTGGTGATTCATCACTACCATGAACAGCGAGGTGAAGGTAATCGCAACATCTGTTTAATTCCGGAATCGGCTCACGGAACGAATCCCGCTAGTGCTGTGATGTGTGGGATGAAGGTGGTGGCTGTTGCCTGCGATGCTATGGGTAATGTTGACTTGGATGACTTGAAGCGTCAGGCAGAGAAGCATAGTAAGGAACTTGCTGCCTTGATGGTGACTTATCCCTCGACTCACGGGGTATTTGAGGAGCAGATTAAGGACATCTGCGAGGTTATCCACAGCCACGGTGGACAAGTTTACATGGATGGGGCGAATATGAACGCCCAAGTGGGATTATGCCGTCCTGGAGATATTGGGGCAGATGTCTGTCACTTGAATTTACACAAAACCTTCTGCATTCCTCACGGTGGGGGTGGGCCTGGAATGGGTCCAATTGGGGTGAAGTCTCATTTAGTGCCATTCTTACCCGGACATGCAGTTGTTCCGATGGGAAGTGAGGAAGGCATTGGGGCAGTTTCCGCCGCGCCTTGGGGCAGTGCAACTATCTTGCCGATTTCCTGGATGTACATTGCCATGATGGGGGCAACTGGGTTAACAGAGGCGACAAAAGTGGCGATTCTCAATGCTAATTACATCGCTTCTCGGTTAGAGCCTTACTATCCAGTTTTGTATAAGGGGAAAACTGGGTTAGTGGCGCATGAGTGTATTTTAGATTTGCGATCGCTCAAAAAATCCGCAGGCATCGAAGTGGATGACATTGCCAAGCGCCTGATGGACTACGGTTTCCACGCCCCAACTGTTTCTTGGCCTGTGGCGGGGACAATGATGGTGGAACCGACAGAAAGTGAATCAAAAGAAGAACTAGACCATTTTTGTGATGCCATGATTGCGATTCGCAAGGAAATCGAGGCGATTGAATTGGGACAGGCAGACACTCAGGATAATGTCCTGAAGAATGCCCCTCACACAGCAGAAGCCTTGATTGCTGGAGAGTGGAATCATCCCTATTCTCGCGAACAAGCAGCTTACCCTGCACCGTGGACTCGTGAACCCCAGTTCTGGCCTACAGTGGGGCGGATTGATAATGCCATCCCCTTCGATG
>JAIUYC010000745.1 GCA_020216575.1 Coleofasciculus sp. S288
AGGATGGTTTAACAAGCGTTCCAAACTAAGCAGTGCGAATTGAGGAGTACCAAAGAAAATGATTCTCATTTGAGTTGAGGGTTGGAAAGTTGGAAGGTTGTTTGGCGAAGCCGTTGCCGTTAGGCATAGCCCTTCCCGTTCGGGGAGAGTTCTCCATTCCCCGTGGGGGTTCCTGAAGGATAGGAGGAGGTAGGCTAGGTTAAAAGCTGGAGGGTAAAACGTCACAAAAACTTGCTAACCTTCCAACCGGCTAACCTGCTATTAATTAACAGCAATTTCAATCCGGCGGTTGCGTTGTTGGTTAGGAGCAGTATCATTGGCTACTAAGGGACGAATTCCCCCATAGCCAGCAACCAGCCATCGGTATTCATCGCCCAAGGCACGAGCGAGATACTGCTGAACGGCTTGAGCGCGACGAAATGATAGTTCTCGGTTCTCCTCAGCTTCGAGACTGGCGTCGGTGTGGGCAGCAATGCGGATTGTACTCGACGGATAATCTCGCAAATCAGCGACGATTTTGTCTAAAATCAAGCCTGCTTCTGGGCGCAAAATGCTGTTGCTCTCCTCAAATAAGACATCACTGGGTAAAGTGACTTTTAACTTGTCTCCTTGAATGAGAGAGTCTGAAGAGGAAGCAAGTTGGTTGGCACTGCGGCTGCTAACCTCCGAAGCATCGGCACTGGGGGCAGGTAGCCCTTGGAGTTGGAGAGAAAGTGCGTTTAGTCGTGCTTCTAGAGACTCGTTCGGGCGACTGGTACCCAGTTGTGCTTCTAGCGTCACGACGCCGTCACTAACGGCCTTGAGCTGTGCCTGCAACTGTGTTAGTTGGGCTTGCGCCTGCTGCTGTTGTACGGGTGTGAGTTGGAGAGGTGAACTGGTAGTCGTAAGACTTGACACGGGCGCTGGGCTGGGACTGCCGGGAGAGGTAGCTGGCGGCTTAGTGTCAAGACGTTCCAGAACTTTGAGCAATAGGGGTTTCTCTGGATTTGGAGCGGGATAGAAGTAGGCAAGAAGAATGCCCGCAATCAAAGCCAAACCCCCACCGACACCCAGCAGGAGCAGTCGGAAAATTAAAACGAGTAACCATGGACTTCTAGGGGTTGATTGATCAGGAGAAGTCTTAGCCGTTGAACTAGAAGATTGAGACACTGGTTTTCCTGAGTTTTATCCAGACCATAGAAGAATAATAGAGGTAACCGAGAATGCGATCGCGCCATCTGCATACCCAACAGTCGAAACCTATCACTAAATCAGGCCGAGTGGCATCAAAATCCTTTGAGAGTGAAAAGTTTCGTAAAAGATTGGCGCGATGGATTCATAAATTGTTATACCTGACATATGGAACGCCTCCGTAGTTCCTCGGGCGTTGCTCCTCACACAAAAAGCGCCGTCTAGCAACCCCACCCCCATCGATGTTCAAACAAATAACCTATCTAGTAGGATGGTTTCGCATGCAACCATCCCAATTGTTATTAGCTCCTCTCCTACTCATGGTGTATAGCCTATCTGCTCAAGCCGATTCAGAGAATTTACCTATAGGCGTTAGCCCGTCATCGGTGTCATCTTCCCAGCCCTCAATTGTAGTGCCTGAAGAAGAAGAAATAGCCCCAGACATGATTGAAATAGAAGTACAGCTCGACCCTCTCGATAGTCCCCATCCCATCCCCTGGAATTGGGTATTAGCAACTCATGCAGAAGTGAGTGCGTCAGAGAGTTCTGGGTCACGGTACTATCGCAGCCAGTCATTAATTTCTCCAGATGGTCAGTACGCTGCTTACAGTCGCATCCAAATGCAGGGACAGCCAGAACTATACCAGAGCCGCGTCACAAGCGTAATGTTCTTAGAAAATTTGCACACTGGAGATTTGCGAACCATAACGGCTGCTTCTCCTTTAGCGGATAATCCGTTGGTGAGTAACGAAGAAGCCGATATGCCGGGGACAATCGCGATTTTGATCCCCGTTTCCTGGTCAGAGTCAGGCGAGCGCCTCCTAGCAAGGCAGTTTGAAGGAATGTTTAGTTCTTCCGATGCATCAGATTACGCAGTAGTCTGGGATCGCAAGCAAAATCGTACCAGTACCATCACACCTGAAAAAATCGAATATACTAACGCTGTATTACTCGGCTGGAGTCAAACGAATCCCGACCGAGTTCTCTTTCGCGCTGGTACGCTAGGTGATGAAAACTGGCCTGTATGGGCAGTCGATACCACTGGTCAAACCACTCTCGCTATCGAGGATGAGCCGCTAATTTACGGGCAAGTGGTTAACCAAGTCTGGGCAGGTCCCCAAGCCCGTTGGTAAGATGTGGGAGGTGTCGGTGGTGGGGGGTATTCTCAATCCCTAAACCTTGCTCCCTACCCCTAGCCCTGTTAAGGTATTAGGTCGTAGGTGGTAGGTTCTAGGGGATAAATCTAGACCAAGAGTTGGTCAAGATTAGGATTTTGGGGAAATTCTGACTGCAAGGCGTACCTGTAACCCTACCACCTAGCACCTCTTTAGCGCTGATGTTGTTTGAGCAAGTTTTTCAAGTAAGAGTGGGCTTCCTCAGGCGTCAGGAGAAAAAGCTGACCGTTGAACAGAATTTCGTACTTTCCCTGATGATAGCCGTGTCCAGAAATCAGCCCCATTTTGACCGCCTGATTGCCAAGCTGCCTTAATTCGTTTGCAAACAACATTTCCCTACCGGGTATTGGTTGTCTGGGAATTCGTTCCTTGTTGTTATCATCCATCTTTGCCTAATCCTCGTCGATTGCTGGGGCGCATGAGAGCACTTTAAAATAATCAAATTTACCGTAATATCAACAAATTGGACGTTTACCTGGATTCACTGCATGAATATACTCACTGCCTGATACAGGCCATCCCCGTTTGTAAGATGCTTCTTCTGGCTTTCCCCAACCGAGCTGCAAAATAATTTCCAAAAAGTTGGAATTCCCGTGCTGGGAGAGATTAGCCCATTCAGTTTTGCAGGCAAGCACTTCAACATCATTCGGTTCAATCGGTCGGTAGTTTTTGCCCGCAGTCATGCTTAGGTACAAATCCATCTGCCGTGTCGCATCCCACCAAAAAGCCAGAATCGAAGCCTTGGCAGCTTTAAGAATATCTAAGTCGCTAGGAAGCGCAACGAGTTGCTCATCGACAATGGGATAGCTCAGCGTTTTTCCTTTCACCGTCAACTCCCGCCAAACAATACCTGAAACGTGGTATTGCCACTGGTAGCGGTGAACAGCCGCTTTAAAGTCTCGATAAGCACTGAATTTCTGAATGCCATCCGGTTTGAGAAATCGGTCAATTAAAGGATTGCCAGACGCTGAAGCTGCCAAATTAAGTCGCTCCCCATTCATGCAAGCGCGACGCTCATCTGCCAAAATTTTGATTAGCTCATCTGTGCTGTAGACTTCTGACATCAGCACGCCCATTAAATTGCACTTACAACCAGATTAACGTAAGGGGTTAGAGGCTAGTAGAAATCAAACGGCAAAAGGAACTAGTGTAAGAAGGCAGAAGGCACAGAGGGCTCCAGGGCAGAAGGGAAGAAGCTTGTACAGTAAGCTTTTTAACCTTTTTCAACTGGATAGTTATTTCCGCCTCGCTGCACTAGTGAGCCATTTTGACCTTTAATTCACGACGTTTGACTTTCCGCCGTCCTCAGTGCCTTGTTAAGCACTAGCTTGAAAATAGACAC
>JAIUYC010000746.1 GCA_020216575.1 Coleofasciculus sp. S288
CCAGTCTCAACAATCTGGCATTGCTGTACGAGGCACAGGGAAACTACGCCCAAGCCGAACCGCTCTACCAACGCGCCTTAGCAATCTTTGAGAAAGTGCTCGGACCGGAACACCCCGATGTTGCCGCCAGCCTCAGCGCTCTGGGATCACTGTACCACGCACAGGGAAACTACGCCCAAGCCGAACCGCTCTTCCAACGCGCCTTGGCAATCTCTGAGAAAGTGCTCAGACCCGAACACCCCCTTGTTGCCACCAGTCTCAACAATCTGGCAGAGCTGTACTGGGCAAAAGGTGACATCGCCCGTACCCTTGAATTCCTAACCCGTAGCAGCAATATCGAAGAACGTAGCCTCAATCTCATCTTCACTATCGGCTCCGAAGCCCGAAAAAGCGCCTACATTGCCACCCTATCCTACACTACTAATGCAACGATTTCCCTGCACCTCCAAACTGCCCCTGGCGATGCTCAAGCTGCCCGCCTCGCCTTAACCACCACCCTCCAACGCAAAGGCCTTATCCTCGATGCCGTCACCGATAACCTACAAACCCTGCGCCAAAACCTCAAACCTGAAGACCAAGCTACACTCGACCAACTCGCCACTACTCGCTCCAAACTTGCCGCACTCATCTTCAACAAGCCCGAAGACATCTCACTCGAACAGTACCGCCAGCAAGTTGCTACTCTCAAAGATCAAGCTGAGCAATTGGAAAATACCCTCTTTCGCCGCAGCGCCGAATTCCGCACTGAATCTCAACCCGTCACGATGGAAGCTGTACAGCAACTAATTCCCACCGATGCTGCCTTAGTTGAATTGGTGTTGTATCTTCCCTTCGGAAACTACTTCAAATCACCAAAACAATCTTTAGCTCCTCGTTACGTCGCCTACATCCTGCACTCGACTGGCGAACCCCAATGGGTAGACTTAGGCGAAGCCGCACCCATCAACCAAGCCGTTGCCGACTTCCGCAAGACAATTGTGAACCCAACTCGTCGCACCGAGTTCCAGCAAGTCGCCCGTAGCTTGGATGAAAAACTGATGCAGCCAATTCGCCAACACTTAGGCGACACCCGCAACATCCTACTTTCTCCCGACAGCCAACTCAATCTGATTCCCTTCGCCGCCCTGATTGATGAAAATAACCGCTATCTCGTCGAAACCTACTCTATCAGCTACCTGAGTTCCGGACGCGACCTCTTGCGCCTGCAAAATCAAGCCAAAAGTCTCTCCGAACCCATTGTCATCGCTAATCCTGACTATGACAAACCAGGCGACCCTACTTCCGTGCAGATTATTGGTAGCAGTAACGCACCACCTGTGAGCCGCTCTTCAAAACCTGCCCAGATTCGCAGCACCGATAACCAACGCTCTACCGATATCGCCCAACTTCAATTTGGTTCCTTACCCGGCACCGCCCAAGAAGCCGAAGCAATAACCCCCCTGCTGCCAGGAGTCAAACTACTGACAGGTTCTCAGGCAACCGAAAACGCGCTCAAGCGACTTAACGCTCCCAGCATTCTGCATATCGCGACTCACGGTTTCTTCCTGGAAGACGTTGAACTCGTTGCACCTCCAGCGTTCGGTAGCAGCACCTTTTTCCCAGAACGGGGCAGTCTAGCGGCAGAATCCCGTCCCGGTGTCCTATCCACTCCCCCAACAGGCAAGCTGGAAAACCCACTGCTGCGCTCCGGAATTGCTCTAGCGGGTTTCAATCCGCGCTCTAGTGGGAGAGAAGATGGCGTGCTGACTGCCTTGGAAGCTGCCGGACTGAACCTCTGGGGAACAAAGCTCGTCGTGCTGTCAGCCTGTGAAACTGGATTGGGGCATGCTATCAACGGTGAAGGAGTCTACGGTTTGCGTCGAGCTTTAGGCATTGCCGGAACCGAGAGCCAGCTTATCAGCTTATGGAAAGTCTCGGATGAGGGGACAAAAGACCTGATGGTGAGCTACTACAAGCGGTTGATGGCTAATGTAGGTCGCTCCGAAGCCTTGCGCCAAACCCAATTAGAAATGCTGAAAAATCCAACGTGCCAGCATCCTTTCTAGTGGGCAGCATTCATCCCTGCAGGAGATTGGACGAGCATGGAGTCAGTTGGTCAAGAGTGAACCAACACGAATAGACCTCTTGCAAAAGATGGATGTCTACAGACTGAAGTCTGAGGCTATACAAACTAAACCCGCCGATGTGGGTTTTGATGAACCTCGATCCGATTGTGATGACTAAACCTTTGTTACTCCCGATCGCCCCAGCAATCCTTGAGGTCTGACTAGCAGCATAATGAATAGTAAAGTAAAGGCGATCGCATCCTTCTAACCCGAATACCCCCCAGGAACAAACGCCTCTGCCAAACCCAGCAGCAATCCCCCCACCACAGCACCTGGAATATTCCCCAACCCTCCCAATACAATCACCCCTAAACCTTTAAGTCCAAAGGAAATCCCAAAGTAAGGTCCAGCAATACTGACACTAGAGCCTACTAACGTTCCTGCCAAACCTCCCAAAAAACCACTCAGAAAAAACGTAATTAAAATAAAACGTTCTGTATTGATTCCTAGTAAACTTGCTGTTGTAACATCCTCAGCTACAGCTCGCAACGCTTTACCAATTTTCGTGTTATTGATTAAATAGGTTAGAATCACTACGATTAGGGCAGAAACACCAAAGATAATAACTTGAACGGTGCGTACCGGAATCGGTCTTGTTGCCGTACCAAAATTAATCGCAGGGGGTAAATCCCCGTAGGCATTAGCCGGAAACGTGTAGATTTCTGCACCCACTAAATACTGAATCAAATTTACAATGAAAACGGCTGCCCCTAAACTGGAAACTAACGTCAGAAGTGGGTCAGCTCCTCTATCTCGTAACGGTTTGAACGCTAAGCGTTCCACTAATACCGCAGCTAAACCCGCTAAAATGCTACCTGCAAATAAAGCAAGAACAAAGGGCATCTGAAACGGTAACGAGGCATTGGCAAGCAGTCCGTTAAAGCCAAATGCTCCTCCTGCTAGGCTATAGGTGAAGTAAGCCCCTAATGTAAAAATCGCCCCGTGAGCAAAGTTGATAATCCCTAGAATTGAGAAAACCAGTGTATAGCCTAACGCAAAAATAGCATATACACTGCCGATGGACAAACCATTCAGAAATTGTTGTAAAAATAGGGAGAAATCCATAGTCTTTGAAGAAGGCAGAAGATAGAAGGTAGAGGGCAGAAGGAAACCCCAAGCTCTACACCCTAAAGTAACAAAAGAGGGATAAATGCAGGGGCTTGTACGTTAATGAGAAAGGAAAAGGAAGAAGTCTCTCTTCCTTTAGAACCATCTGCCTTCTGCCCTCTGCCTTTAAAGGCGGGAGCCTTGGTCATCAACAAGGAGCTACAATTCCGTTCATTTCAGGAACGAAAACTTGCCATTATTTCCATTTTCATCCATCTCGATCTGAGCAACGTAAAACTGGCTTTGTTTAATTTCGCCCTCTGGATCAAACGCAATATCACCAAGCGGTGTCTCGTATTGACCCGCCAAAATTTGCTGATTGAGCTGTGTGCGTAACTGGTCTAGAGACAAGGTATTGAGTTTATTTTTACTATCCACAGCCTTCAAGGCTTCTACAAACACCTGTACTCCAGTAAAGGCTTGAGCACTAAACTGTGGAGGTTCCTTCTGGGTTTGCGCTTTATACGCCTCGCGG
>JAIUYC010000747.1 GCA_020216575.1 Coleofasciculus sp. S288
GGTTCGACAGGCTCACCAATCGGACAGAAGGCAAGGACGCTTGTACAGTAAGCGTTTTAAACTTTTTCAACTGGATAGTTATTTCCGCCACGCTGCACTAGGTAAATGATAAGGAGGTGTTATGTGAAGGAACAATCAACACTTATCGAGCTGAATAGCGATCGCATCTAAAAATTCTCTATTGTTTATTGGTTTTGTTAGAGAGTCATTCGCTCCTAGCTGGAGAGCACGACGGCGAGCAGCAGAGTCAATCTCAGATGTGAGAAAAATTAAAGGAATCTTAGCTGTATGTAAATCCTCTCGTAATTTATTTAAAATTTCCTGTTCATTAAGTTGGGGGACATTATTTAATTGCTTTAACCCGCATCTCAATTGCCTTGGATAAAGCATCAAAAATGTGAAACTTGTCAAGACAATCATCAGCTCCAAACTCCCTTGCATAATTACGTTCTTTATCAGTCAAAGTGGCTGTTAAAAAAATCACAGGAATCTTCTCGGTCTGTGGCTCTTGACGTAGCGCTTTCAAGACTTGATAACCATTCAAACCACCCATTCTGATATCGCAAAGGATTAAATCTGGCATTTGTTCCTTTACTAACTGCAAGCCCAACAGACTATTATCAGCACTAATGGTCTGCCAACCTTTCTTATTGAGAAACTCTATAAGTATTTCCAAAAATAATTCATCATCGTCAATGGCAAGAATCTTGATCATTTTTAAGTCAGGGTAAGAAATTCCACCCAGCTACTTACCAACCGAGAGCATTGGCTATCTCATGAGTTAGTAAGACAGGATTGAAAGGTTTAGCGATCGCTCCTGCCACACCTAAATGCTGAAGTTGTTGTGGAGTGAACCAACGCGCTTTTGCCGTCAACAATACGATTGGAAGATGCTGCGTGACTGGATTAGCTCTTAGCTGCTGGAGAAATGCAAAGCCGTCCATTTCTGGCATTGAGACATCTAGAACAATGGCATCGGGTTGCATTGCCACTGCTCTATCCAACCCTTCCCAAGCTGATGCAACTGAGAACACATCCCAACCGCCCAGATCTTGCAAGCAGGCTTGTACTACCTCTCGCACATTGGCTTCATTATCAATTAGCAAAACCCGTTTTGTGGCGAGCTCCGCATCCAGCGCACTCATACAACTCAACTCCGCTTCACTAACTCCAGGTTTGAACCTGAACCTCTACACTCGTTACCTGAGAAGCGACTAACCCTGACATGGATTGGCTTAATTGCTCCAGTGTTCGTAGAGACTCCCAGTGTGCTAAAGTCATGGGAATTTTAGCCGATGGAGGGTTAATAAGCAGGTTTCAGCCATCCCGAGCTATTTCAGATAGGGTGCTGAGGTTGCTTTGCCTCAACACTAAAAAAGAAATATGAGGAACTTATAAGGAAGACTTGGCTCGGAAGAAGGTGTTAGGTGTTAGGAATCTTGCATGTATCCACACTGAACGAATTGAAACGCATGCACCCACAAATCGAATCGTGGGCATAGATGTTGGTTTAAACCATTTCTACACTGACTCACAGGGCAATACAATAGAGAACCCAAGGTTCTTCCAGAAAGCTGAGAAGGCGTTAAAATGCCCTTCACGTCGGGTTTCTCGTATGAGAGAGTGGTTGGAGTATTTTGGCAAAGTGTGATGATGGGAATCTACCCCCATCATCTTTGATTTGGGGGTGGAGGATGTCAACCTGGATAAAAGGTTAAAAACGTTACAAGCATGACCGGGGAACAGGAGCAACTGATCAAAATTGCGGTTATCGGGGACATCCACGATCTATGGGAAGCTGAAGATGCGATCGCTCTCCAGAAGTTGGGTGTTGACTTGGTGCTGTTTGTGGGAGACTTTGGCAATGAATCGGTGGACGTGGTAAACAGGATTGCCTCACTCGACCTTCCTAAGGCAGCGATTTTAGGGAATCACGATGCTTGGTATACTGCCTCGGACTGGGGAAGAAAACGCTGTCCTTACGACCGAGAACAAGAAGACCGAGTGCAGCAACAGTTAGACTTGCTGGGTGATGCGCATGTTGGTTATGGAAGCCTTGACTTTCCAGAGTTTCAGCTATCTGTAGTTGGGAGTCGTCCGTTCAGTTGGGGGGGTGACACCTGGAAAAATGAGACGTTCTATCGAGAACGATACGGCGTCAACAATTTTGAGGAGTCGATTAATCGCATTGTTGCAGAGGCGGAAAATGCAACGTATGAGACGATTATTTTTATGGGTCACAATGGTCCGTCAGGGTTAGGAAATCGCCCAGAAGACCCCTGCGGTCGAGACTGGCAACCCCTAGGTGGCGACCATGGCGATCCGGATTTTGCAAAAGCGATCGCAAAAACTCAGGAACTGGGTAAGAAAATTCCCTTGGTTACGTTTGGTCATATGCACCACTCGCTGCGCCACACGAAGGAGCATCTACGAACGGTTATCTCTACCAATTCCCATGGGACAGTTTACTTGAATTCGGCAAGTGTACCTCGGATTATTCAAACAGAGAGCGATCGCCTGCGGAATTTTTCCCTGGTTTCCCTAGAAACGGGTGTGGTGTCCCAAATCTCCCTGGTTTGGATGGGTCAAGAGTATACAGTGGTGTCTGAGCAGTTGCTCTATCGACGTTCCGAACCTGCGATCGTGCAACCTGTTTAAAGTTGTCGCCATAAGTGCAGATGAATTGATAATATAGATCAGCCTGGAGAGGTGGCAGAGTGGTCGATTGCGTCCGACTTGAAATCGGATGACTCGCAAGAGTCCGTGAGTTCGAATCTCACCCTCTCCGTTTAACGGGTAACAACTCGTTTGTCCCTGATAAAGGGTCGCTCGATTTCAATGGGCGGCTTCATCAATTTTCCCTCTCCGTTTAAAATTTTGGGCGATTGACTGGCGCGATCGCTATACTTTACGCACATAGCCACTAAAGGTTCACTAGCATAGGTGATACGTCTGCTGTCTAACATCCCAGCTCCCAACTCGATATGACTGTTAGCAAATCACCTGAAACCCCTATCACCGCTCTCCCCGACCACACTCAGTTGCCGGAGTCTGATGGTACATTTGTGAAAAACTTCCAGGAACATCCTCAAAGCATTCTACTAACTGACTCCATCAGACCTGTATTGCAGCAACTTCATCCTGATGGACACTACTGCATCGGTCAAGATTGTGGCATCTATTGGCGCTTGACTGACCCACTAGAAAAAGGTGCTGAAGCTCCCGATTGGTTTTACGTCCCTAACGTGCCACCCTTGCTGAATGGTGAAGTGCGACGCTCTTATGTCCTGTGGAAAGAATACGTTGCACCGCTGATTGTACTGGAATTTGTCTCTGGGGATGGCTCTGAGGAGCGAGACAAAACTCCTGCTTTCTCACCTAACCAACAAGAGACAACCAAACCTGGCAAGTTTTGGGTGTACGAACAAGCGATTCGAGTCCCCTTCTATGGCATCTACGAAGTGAAAAAAGCCTCGGTAGAAGTCTATCAACTGGTACAGGGTCACTATGAATTAATGAGTGCCAATGAGCGAGGTCACTATCCAATTCCTGCAATGGGTGTTGAATTGGGTATCTGGCAAGGACGATATCAAGAGATGGAACTGCCTTGGCTGCGCTGGTGGGACAATCAAGGGAATTTGTTGCTGTTTGGAGAGGAACGGGCAGAACAGGAACAACAACGTGC
>JAIUYC010000748.1 GCA_020216575.1 Coleofasciculus sp. S288
AGAGGATGATGATTTTAAGGTCAGATGTATTTACGTCAAAATTTCTGCTCTATCAAATAGTAAGTAAAGGGTTTCAAGAAAGACTAAGAGGGAAAGGAACAGGAACTACAGTCACGGGAGTATCTTCTAGAAACTTTAAGCCTCTGGATATTATTATTGCCCCTCTAGCTGAACAGCATCGCATTGTCGCCAAGATTGAAGAGCTTTTTAGCGAACTATCTGCACGAAATATACAAGATGGGTGGTTATCACTCGATAAAGTTGATTATGTACCTGAGCATATCTATGAAGTATTGGCACGAAGGCTGGTGATTGAACCAGGCGATGTTTTACTGTCCTGCTCAGGTAGTGTTGGACGTTCCTGCGTTGCACCTATAAATTTAAGGTTTGCACTTGTACGAAGTGTAGCGGTGCTGAAACCACTGGCAGAAATGGGCAAATTTATCTCTTATTCTATTAGGTCGCCACTGCTTCAGCGTCAAATAGAAGAGAAGAAAACTCAGACAGCACAAGCGAATATTTTCCAAGAAAAAATTAAGGTACTCATATTTGCCATACCTCCTTTATCAGAACAGCACAAAATTATTGAAGAAGTCGAACGCTGTCTTTCTGTAACTGAAGAATTGGAAAAAGTAATAAATAAAAACCTAAAACGAGCCGAAAAACTACGCCAGAGCATCTTAAAGAAAGCCTTTGAAGGCAAGCTAGTCCCCCAAGACCCCACCGACGAACCTGCTGATAAACTACTAGAACGCATCAAAGCCGAGAAAGCCAAACGAGAAGCGGAAGCCAAAGCCAAAAAGAAACAGAAGCAACCGGGGAAATCCCAACAACTGGAGTTATTTTGAAAACCGTCTAGACCTTAGCCTATAAACTGTTAACATCACGCATTGAATCAGGGCTATGCAAGACCTATTCTCACAGCTATACTCCCAGGTACTCACCCCGGAAATCCCTCCCCTAACCGAGGAATACCAACAGCTACTTCAGCAACTTGCCATTGATGAAAATAGCCCTGGCACCATTCTGCGTGACTTTCAAACCCTGCTAGACTTCCTGCACCCCAACGGCACTGAAGTTAGTGGAATTCACAACCTCTTTCCCCTCAAATCCCTACCCGAACTCAACTCCCGCCTGAGTCATCCCATTGAAACTAATCTCAAACGCCCTCAACAAAAGTCCTACCCCTACATCAACGGACTCTATTTGTTATTACGCGCATCTGGGCTATCTCAAGTCAAACACCTTGGGAAAAAACAAACCCTGGTTTTAGACGAAACCGTACTCCAAACCTGGACAAAACTCAACTCCACCGAACGCTATTTCACTCTCCTAGAAGCCTGGATGATTTGGGGGAATGAAGAAATCTTAGGAGAACGATACGACCCAACGGGGAACCTGTTCAAATGCTTGAACTTTTGGGCAAAAATTCCCGACAAAGGCTTAAAGATTGCCAAATATACTGACCAAAACGAATTCTCCTATTATCCAGGAATTCACAACATCGCCCTTCTCGATTTATTTGGCTTCCTATCAGCGCAATCGGGAAAACCAGAAGTTGGAAAAGGATGGCGCATTACCCGTTTACAACGCTTGCCGTTTGGCGATGCCATGCTGCGGTTGTTGTTTGCAATTTATGGCAAAAAAGGTTTTGTCTGGGAATCTCAGAGTAACGCCAATGTTGTTTTCGGAGAATTACAAACCCATTTCAAACCCTTCTTTCCCGAATGGGAAAATAACTTAGTCCTGACTAGCAGCGAGTTCACCGAGGGAATTTATGTCTTTAAAGTGTCCCTCGCCAAAGCTTGGCGGCGCATCGCCATCCCCGCCAAACTAGAATTAGACTGGTTAAGCAATAGTATCCTGGATGCCTTTGACTTTGACAGCGACCATTTGTACGAATTTCGTTACAAAGACCGATTTGGGCGCAGCGGACAGGTAAGTCATCCCTATTGCGAAGAATCTCCTTCAACAACAGAAGTCCGTGTCGGTGAATTGCCACTGCAACCGGGCGACAGGATGATATTTTTGTTTGATTTTGGTGATAATTGGGAATTTGACGTGCAACTGGAAGAAATTCAGCCGCCTAATGCCAAAATCAAAAAGCCAAAGATTCTGAAAAAATATGGTGAAGCGCCTTCGCAGTATTGGAATGAAGAAGACGATTGGGAGGAAGAGGACGATTGGAATGATGAGGACGAATAGGAGGATTATTCTTTAGCTATTTCTTCCATGAACAGTGAACCTAGCTTTGAAACCGGGATTGATTACCTATCTGCTATATAATAAAATGAACTATTTTGCAACCTATCTACACCCACAAACATTCTGTACTTCTAAACCAATTGAGTCAATTTCTTTCGTGGGGTATTCTTTTCCCCACTACAACCAAGTTCGACAGGCTCTTGCCAAAGCTCTTGCCGAATATCCTACTCTTCCATTAAGAAAAGCCCAGAAGAGCGATTATCTTAAAGTTCATACTCCTGAGTATCTCCAAAAACTTGCATTAAAAGCTCTTGAAAAGCCACTCGATGAGGTGAGTGCCGCCCTACCCCAATTGAGTATTGAGTGCGAAGGCTTGGAGTATGGTTTACCCGGATACCTCTATGGTTTAGGGGGCATGATGGAAGCAATCGATCAGATAAAAAAAGGGAACCTGGAACGTGCCTATTGCTTCAGTATGGTCGGACATCATGCTTACAGTAATTGGGGACACGGTTATTGCCTTTTAAATCCTCTGGCTGCGGCGGCACGATACGCTCAGATGCAAGGATTTGAGAAAATTTTGATGATTGACTGGGATATTCATCATGGAGATGGCACTCAGTCAATTTTTAGCAATGATCCCAGCATCTATTGCATTAGCATTCACAGTGCTCTAGACCTTTACATGGCTAAAGCATCAGGCTTAAAAGCTGGGACAACTACGGCGGCTGAAGCGGTTGGACATTGTAATATTCCCATCCTAAGTACATATTTTTCCGCTGATATTGTAGAGGAATTGGGACTAACTGGTAAGTTTTACCATGGACATGAGAGCATCGACATTTTCCAGCAATCTCTAGATTGCCTTCCGTGGCAACCTGACCTGATTACTATTTTTTCGGGTTATGACTCACATCGGGATGATTGTGGTAGATGTACAACCGATTGGACTAATGATGATTTCTGCAAACTGACTAAAATCGTATTAGATTGTGCCAAAAGATATAGGTGTCCAGTACTCTCTTCTCATGGAGGTGGTTACAGATTACCAGTCACTGTTGCAGCGGCTGTTGCTCATGTCAAGACTTTAGCAACTTATATATAGGACTTGCGGCATTAATCCAGAAGGTAAAGCGGTGTATGACGATGTATCCTTCACCCTTCCTGAAGAGACAAATTAACACAAATAGGTCGCGTTAAAATCAATAAAAATGGCTAACGAATCATCCACCATCGTCCAAAAACTCTGGAACTACTGCAACGTCTTGCGGGATGATGGCGTTAGCTATAGCGATTATGTCGAACAACTCACCTATCTGCTGTTCCTGAAAATGGCAGACGAGCAAACCACCCTGCTGGGTAAACCCTCCACGATTCCTTCAGACTACAACTGGCAGAGTTTGCGATCGCAAGATGGTGATGCCCTAGAAATCCAATACCGCAAAACCCTGGAAAACCTCGGCAAAGAAAAAGGACT
>JAIUYC010000749.1 GCA_020216575.1 Coleofasciculus sp. S288
GGCAACACAGACGGCGCTCGAACGGATATCCAAACCGCATTAGACTTCTACCAGCAGGCTGCTGCCACATCCCCTTCCGCTACTATCCAAATCCAGGCACAGCTGCATCAAATGAGCCTTTTGCTAGAAGACGACCAAGGGAACGCTGCCAAAATCTTGTGGATCGAAATTCTGGATCGGATTAGCCGTTTGCCCCTCAGTCGGACAGCTATCTATGCCCGAATCGACCTTGCCCAGAGTCTAATGCGGTTACGGCAGAATACCACTACAGACACCCCCTCAGAGCTAAATATTGCTCAGCTATTATCGACTGCCGTTCAGCAAGCCAAAAGCCTCTCCGACCAGCGAGCAACAAGCTATGCCCTCGGTACACTCGGCGAGTTGTACGAACAAACCCAGCAGTGGTTTGATGCGATTGACCTCACTCAACAAGCCCTGCTTATTGCCCAAGCGATTGAGGCATCGGACGTTGCCTATCAGTGGCAGTGGCAGTTGGGACGTTTACTGAAAACGAAAGGAGATATGAAAGGAGCGATCGCGGCTTATACTGAAGCCGTTAACACCCTTAACTCCCTCCGCACCGATTTAGTTGCCATCAATCCTGACGTTCAGTTCTCCTTTCGGGAGGAAGTAGAACCAGTTTACAGGCAGCTAGTCGATTTGCTCTTAAAGTCAGACACAGACTCAGAACCCAGTCAACAGAATCTAGAGCAAGCTCGTACAGTAATTGAATCGCTACAATTAGCTGAGCTAGCCAACTTCTTTAGGGAAAACTGTTTGGACGTCAAGCAAGTTGACGTTGTCGATGAGAAAGCAGCAGTTATCTACCCAATTCTCCTAGATGACCGGATAGAGGTCATTCTCTCCCTGCCTAGACAAGACAGACAACACCTGCGTCACTATGCGACTTTTCTACCCCTGCAACAGGTTGAAAGCCGGATCGAGGAACTACAGCAAGCCCTAATACTACCCTACACTTCAGAAAAAGATATCCTACCTCTGTCTCAACAGGTATACAACTGGTTAATCCAACCGGCTCAGACTGCCCTAGCTCAAAGTGGAGTCGAGACTCTGGTATTTGTGCTGGATGGTTCCTTACGGAATATCCCAATGGCAGCCCTCTACGACGGCGAACAGTATTTAGTAGAAAAGTACAGCCTTGCCCTGACCCCAGGTTTGCAGCTTGTTGACCCTGAGCCTTTAGCGCAGAAACAACTGAAGGCTTTAATAGCTGGAGTGACCGAATCACGCCACGGTTTTTCACCACTAGAGTTTGTTGAGTTGGAATTAGAACAAATCCAGTCTGAACTCCCCAGTGAGACACTGCTCAATCAGGAATTTACGAGTACAAATCTCAACAATAAAGTTAACTTGTCCCCTACCACGGTGGTACACATTGCCACGCACGGTCAATTTAGCTCTCAAGCCCAAGAAACCTTTATTTTAGCTTGGGATCAGCCCATTAACGTTAACCAATTAGATAGTTTACTTCGGGCAAGAAACCAGAGACAGTCTAGCGCACTTGAATTATTAGTTCTCAGTGCCTGCGAGACAGCAGATGGAGACAAACGCGCTGCCTTAGGACTTGCAGGGGTAGCCATGCGGGCGGGAGCACGCAGTACACTTGCATCCTTGTGGTTAGTAGATGATCAGTCCACTGCCTTGCTCATGAGTTATTTTTACCAAGAGCTAACGACTGGGGTGAGCAAAGGAGAAGCCCTTCGTCGCGCCCAACAGGCACTTTTGCAGAGGCAGTACAAACATCCCCGTTTCTGGGCTGCTTTCGTTTTACTAGGGAATTGGCTTTAATTGGTCGAAGAACAGCACGGAACAATCGGTTCTGAGGCGAGGTTTCCCCAACCGATGGACTGCAACAACGTTACCCAATCCTCTTTAAGTTGATCATCCTGGGGATAGGCTTGCCTGGTTTTGGCAAGAGTGGTTATAGCATCATACCAAAGCCCCTCACTTGCATACAGAATATAGCGCTCCTGGGGTGTGGCTGGCTCTATCTGACTTTTCAGGTTGGGGCGTTCAACCCGTCGAATCCAACCATTGACGTAAACATATCTAGATGGTTTTTGCGAATCACAATAAACTAAGAAGTGCCAACTATAATTCTTGTCAGTATCTAAAGAAACTGTGGATGGAAGGCGAAGATTAACAACACCTGGCGGTGTTCCCCTTCCCGGAAACTTGGTTTTATACCGATAATTGTCTTGGTCATCCTTGAGTACAAGCTCTACAGAGTGTTCGGGCGTGAGAGTATAAGGAACGTAAAACCAAAAGGTGGGAGACTCGGCTACTGTTAATGCGACATTTGTATCGGGAACTAGGGCGAGTAGAGGCGGCTTACCCTTAACCTGGCATTCCCCACGGCTTGCTCCTCCTTCCCGTTGGCTAGGTCTCCCATCGCTTGAAAAATCGGGTG
This sequence comes from Coleofasciculus sp. S288, assembly GCA_020216575.1. Classification (GTDB taxonomy): domain Bacteria; phylum Cyanobacteriota; class Cyanobacteriia; order Cyanobacteriales; family Coleofasciculaceae; genus JAIUYC01. The sequence goes on from JAIUYC010000749.1 coordinate 2,432, forward strand.
ACTCTTGGTTTGACCATTCTAGGGGTATAGAACGCAATCGCCCACTACTGGGACTATTACTAACGAGTCTGACCGATTGTGCCTCTACTTGTTTTGGGTAACTAGTAGAACAGACGAATGTTAAAGCGATCGCGTAACTCAGTACTATCTGCTGGAGAGGTAACTTCATGAGCAAAGCCTACGATATCTCCTGTTGTTCCTGATTGCTAAACGTAGCGTAAATCACCACACTTGCTCCCGTAGCGACCAATGCTATTGCTGATGGGATGAGTGGTATCCAACCCCCCTGGAGCAAGACGAAAAAGCAGGCTCCACATAAGGTGCAGATTGCAGTGCCACTAGCCAGGCCTAAATAGAGTGGTGTCCGGAAGTACCAGACCAGTGCACCTCCCACCAGAGACCAGCACCAAACCCAAACGCTCTCACCCCAAGAAGGCCACCACCAAAGGAGAGGTCGCTGATCCAGAACGGCACTGAGAATCTGACTCACCATGTGTGCCTGAATAACCACCCCTGGCATTTTCTGGGGCCACTGACCAGTACTGTCAGGTGTGGGAAAATAATCTTTAAAACTTCGGGCTGTAGTACCAATCAAGACAATGCGATTCTTGACTAGATTGGGGAGTTCAGCGTCCAGTGAATTGCTCAAGATGTCAGTAAGAGTGACTTGCTTGGCAACTGAATCGGAGGAGCGGTAATTAAGCAGCACTTGGAAGCCCTGTGCATCTACATTTAAGCGATGGTAGCCGCCAGTGTGAGATTGGATTTTCTTTAAAACAGTGCTGCCAATCTGCAAGTCTCGTTTTGAGGTTCGTCGAGTCTGGATGCCCTTGGCAGCTAGATAGAGTTGTGCAACGCGGAAGCTGAAAGACGTGTCTGTTTGACAAAAGGATTTTTCGTCTTTAGCCATACCCAAAAGCTGGCGACGGATGACGCCATCGGGGTCAACTGGAAAGTCACTAAAGCCCAGGCGTTCGGCTGAGATTCCGGGAGGGGGTCTAACACCGGGGTACTCGTCGGCATCACCAACTTCACAGACAGCAATCAAGCGCTTATTCTGCTGAAAATAAGTTTCTAAGTTTGCCTGCTGCGGATCTATGGGGAAATCGCGATAGAGATCCAAACCGATGACTTGCGGTTGATACGGCTGTAGTTTCTCCAAAAGTTGAGCGAGTGAACGATCCGATAGCGACGAACCTCGCCTCTCGCGCGGGTTCTGGCTCTGAACATCTTTTTCAGTCACAGT
>JAIUYC010000750.1 GCA_020216575.1 Coleofasciculus sp. S288
AGGTACTGTCGAGTCGAGATTTCTCGATTGATGCGGCAACCGGGAAAATCCAGTTTTTTCCGTCTGGCGATCGCGTCGGAAAAGGCATCTTAGTTACGATCCAACCAAAGCCTCAATCGGGGAGCTATGAGTATGAATTTGTTCCCTTGAAGCCATAAGTTGTCTCAGCAAAAACGCGATCGCCCCTAAATCAGACCTTGCTAAAAGTTTTTCATAATTTCTCAACGTTGGTCTGAGATATATATAAAAGGTCTAGTAAACCGCCACGGGGCTTCCCATTGCCGTTAGACCCAACAGGGCTAGGGTAGACGTTCTCAAAGGGTAGGTCAGGGAAACACGAAGAAAATACCGTAGCCCTAACTTTGTCAAAACAGACGCTAGGAGCACAGGATGAAAAATCAAATACTGATGGTTGCTCTGATCTCCATTGTCGTTGGTGTCTTCTGCGGCATTGTGATTGTGTTGTTGCTACAGCTTGGGCGGCGACGCCAAGTGGTGGATAGTCTGGTGCAGCCGAGCAATGTGGTAGGTCTTTTCGGCACAGTTGAAATCCCTTTCGATCGCAAGAGTAAGGGTAAGGTGCGTGTCAATGTTAAAGGGTCAATGGTGGATTTCAGCGCCTTCACGGATGAATCCAAAGAATTTATCAAAGGGGATAGAGTATTCGTTGTGGCGATGAACGGCAATAAGGTGTGGGTCGTATCTGAAGACTCTGTCACCCGGTAATGAAGTGATTGTTCTTAATTCTAGTTTTTTTATCAACGATTCCTCGCCATCAAATTCTTAGTCAGTGTAACTAACAACCAACAACTCACTCATGAACGTTCAATACAAATTTGAATCCTTCTTCGAGCAAGATGTAGCCGTGGTAAAAATGGCGCAAGTTGAGCCAAACCGCCCTGTTAACACGGAAAGAAACAACCTTGATGGGCTGCTTTTGACTGGCTTGCCGATCGCCTTATCTCTATTTGGCGTAATCCTGTTCGTGTGGTTTCTCAATTCTTTCTTGTGCATCTGCAAACCGAACGAAGTCCTGATTCTTTCAGGTCGCAAGCGGCGTACTAAGGATGGACAAGAAGTGGGTTATCGAGTGTTAGCGGGTGGGCGGGCGGTTCGTATTCCAATTGTTGAAACCGTCAAACGTATGGATGTGACCACGATGCCCGTGCGGGTGGAGGTACGCAACGCTTATTCTAAGGGAGGAACGCCTCTAAATATCCAAGCGATCGCCAATGTCAAAATTTCTAGCGATCCATCCGTCGTGGGCAATGCGATCGAGCGCTTTCTCGATTGCGATCGCTCGGAAATAGTCCGCGTAGCCAAGGAAACCCTAGAAGGCAACCTGCGAGGTGTTGTCGCTACCCTGACACCCGAGCAAGTGAATGAGGATCGTCTCGAATTCGCCGAACGCATTGCCTCAGACGTAAGCCGCGACCTAATGAAACTGGGTCTACAAATCGACACCCTGAAAATTCAGAGCGTTTCCGATGACGTAGATTACCTCCGATCCATCGGTCGCAAGCAAATTGCCTTGATTCTCAGAGATGCTGAGATTGCCGAGTCTGATGCTGTAGGCGAAGCCGATCGGATTGAAGCCGAATGCGAACAACAAGCCGAGGTTGCTAAAACTCAGGATCGCATCATTGTCCTGGAAAAAGAAAACGACCTCCGCAAAATTAAAGCACAACTGGAAAAGAAAGCTCGCTCTGAAGAAGAAATCACCATTGCTGCCGCTAAAGAAAAAAGAGCGAAAGTTGAGCAACAACTCCAAGCAGTGCGGGTTGAGTTGGAGCGTCTGCGCCTACAAGCTGATGAAGTTCTACCTGCCGAAGCCCAACAACAGGCAAAAGAGCTACGCGCTAGAGGGGAAGCAGCAGGATTTGCTGAGAACGCCAAAGCTGCCGCCACTGTCAACGATATGCTTTCTCAGGTGTGGCAACAAACTGGGGCTGATGCTGAAGCATTATTCTTGATTCAGCAGATTGAAACCGTACTTAAGGAAGCCGTTCAGATTCCAGGGCGACTGCAACTCGACAAAGTTAGTGTCATTGACAATGGCGATGGTAAATCGATCGCCAGTCTGGTCAAAGTTTATCCGGAAATCATTTGCCAGTTTCTAGAGAGTGTCAATCAAACACTTGGCATTGATGTCGTCGGCACGCTTAATCCCACTAAGAACCATAAAGGAGAAAACTAATGATCGAAGTCATTGCCTTGTTGCTCGGTATTTTTGGTCTGGGAACTGGGGCTGGGTTCTTGGTGATTCGCAATTTTTATCATATTTGTCAGCCGAGTGAGGTACTGATCTTTGCAGGGAGTAAACGCCAAAGCTCAGATGGGCGGGAGGTAGGATATCGCTTAGTTAAAGGGGGTAGCAGCATACAACTGCCCATGTTGGAGCGTACCTACCGGATGGATTTAACCAACATGATTATCGACCTGAAGGTAACTTCTGCTTACTCCAAAGATGGCATTCCCCTAACCGTAGAGGGGGTGGCGAACATCAAGATTGCTGGTGAAGAACCCACGCTTCACAATGCGATCGAGCGTCTGTTGGGTAAGAAGCGTAAGGACATCGAACAGTTAGCGAAGGAAACCCTAGAGGGGAATCTGCGGGGTGTCTTGGCAAGTCTGACACCTGAACAGGCCAATGAAGACCAGATTGCTTTTGCTAAAAGCTTACTGGATGAGGCAGAGGATGACTTGGAAAAGCTAGGGTTAGTCTTGGATAGTCTGCAAATCCAGAATATCTCTGATGATGTCTGCTACCTAGATTCGATTGGACGTAAACAACAGGCAGAACTCTTACGCGATGCTCGAATTGCTGAAGCCAAAGCTAGAGCTCAATCAGCGATTCGGGCATCCGAAAACGAGAGAATTACAGCACTCAGGCGGATTGAGAAAGACTTGGAAATTGCCAAAGCGGAGGCTGAACGACGAGTCAGAGATGCGCTCACCAAGCGAGTCGCGATGGTGGCTGAGGCTGAATCTGTGGTGCTAGCAGAAGTCGCACGAGCGCAGGCGGAGGTAGCCATGCAGACTGAGCGCATTAAGCAGGTGGAAAAGCAACTAGAGGCTGATGTAGTAGCTCCGGCAGAAGCTGAGTGCAAAAGAGCGATCGCGGAAGCGAGGGGAGATGCAGCTCGTATCGTAGAAGATGGAAAGGCGCAAGTCGAGGGAACGCTTCGCTTAGCTGAATCTTGGAAGACTGCTGGTGCTTCAGCGCGAGAAATCTTCCTGTTCCAAAAGCTGGAATTACTCCTGAAAATAATGGCTTCTGGAGTGCCTGAAGTGGAAGTGCAAAATGTGACTGTGATTGATGCCACGGGCGGTAGCCAAGCTACCAAAATAGCGTCTTTTCTAGAGCAGTTGCGTCAGACAACTGGCGTGGATGTTGCCGATGTTGTGAGCAGCATAGCTGGAAGTGAACCAACTAGGAAGAAGTTGCTAGAAGGTCAATCCGCTATTGAAAACAACAGATGAAAAACTGGTAATTGGTGATTGGTGATTGGTGAAGTTTTTGACCTGTACTGTCTTTCTCTCCCATTACCCTTATAGCGTTTCTCGGTCTTTCTGAGATACATCTATAGCCAGTCTAAATGATTCATAAAATTCTCTCTTCTCTTTCTGGAGTGTCCTCTGCGCCTCTGTGGTTGGTTATTGTTCACAACT
>JAIUYC010000751.1 GCA_020216575.1 Coleofasciculus sp. S288
AAGGCAGCTTAAACCGTTCCCTTGGTTGTTTTAGATTGCTTAAAAGTAGCTGAAATGACCCAAGATTTTATTAACAGAAGACGATTGAGCCTCGCCATGAGGATTCAAAGTTGTGTTTTTAAACGCTTTCAACAAAAGGATGTAAATTATGGAAACTCTTGAAGCTATCAAACAGGAAAGCCACCAGATTGTTCTAGATATTCTCCCCAATGTTACCAGTGAAGAATTACTAGACAATAGCGATATTTTCAGTCTGGGTTTAGACTCCATCAATGCCATGATGCTGGTGATGAACTTGCAAGATGCATTTGGCGTAATGTTTGAAACGTCTGAAATTAGTGTTGATAATTTTCGGACAATTAAGAATATTGTTGACTTGATTGCGAAAAAGAAAGGGGTATCTATGCCCGTTTACTAATTGGTGATTCCCCAGCCGTCAACGTTCAAGATGTTTTTTAAAAAAGTTTTCCACCTTCTTTAAAACATCGAGTGAATAAAATTTTTTTCCATCATGCTTACCGCCTTCGATAACCTCGAATGTCACCTCTACCCCCGCTTGTTGAAGCGCTTCAACAAGCAGTTGACTCTGGTTGAATGGTACGAGTGGATCGTCTTCAGAGTGCATGATGAGAAAGGGAGAAGCCTCTTTCGTCAGGTAAGTGATTGGGTTCGCCTTTGCTACTTTTTCCTTATTTTCCTGAAGAGGTCCGCCAATGAGCAGAGCTTCGGGGGCGTCGGCAGCATTGCGATCGATTTGGCTGGGGAAGTCACGTATTCTCAAAAAATCAGTCGGACCAAACCAATCACAAACGGCTTGCACGCGACTAGAAAACCCATCCCAGCCTCCCTTTCCTTCAAATTCCTTGACATGATGAGTGATTCCCAAAAGCGCCGCTAGATAACCCCCTGCCGAACTGCCCCATACTCCAATGCGATCGGGATCAAGGTGAAACGTTCTGGCATGAGCACGCAAGAAGCGAATTCCGCATTTACAGTCTTCAATTTGAGCCGGAAAGATAGCTTCATGACTTAAACGATATTCAATGGTCGCACAAAAATAGCCCTGTTGTGCAAAGGGAAGCAATTGTGGAAGGCCTTCCCGCTTGCTTCCCCCACGAAACGCCCCACTATGTATCCAGACTAGGACAGGCATCGGCACGTTTGGCAAAGTTCTAGGGTGCAGGATATCCATTTTCAAAGCGCGATCTCCACCCTGACCAAACTTAACGTCGCTTCTATAAACCACGTCTTTAGGGATTTGTAGCTCAGATGTCTTTTTGGGAACAAAAATTTTCAGCTTACTGAGTATCCCCTTCAGTTTCTGTTTCATTGACCAGAAGTTAATGAACGTCAAGTGGAACGCTATTAGTAACTAGCAATTCAGAGGTAAGGACGAACAATGAAACCCCTTGAATTGGAAAATTCTATCCTGTCACAAGCAGGAGCGATCGACAAAAACCAAACAAAAGAGGGTACTGGGACTGTCCCAGTCAACAGCAACAACTCAGCCGCCGCACCCACAGAACTGTGGCAAGCAATTAGAACAATCATCGCTCTACAGAATCAGGCTCCCCCCCTAGAGCCGATGCAGCGTCAAGCTAACTTGCCCCTATCTTTTTCTCAAGAACGGTTGTGGTTGCTCAACCAATTGCAGCCAGAGAGTTCAGCGCACCATATCCCGATTGGCTTGCGCATCAAAGGGGCGCTCAACGTGCCAGCGCTGGAACAGAGCCTCAACGAAATCATCAGGCGTCACGAAACCCTGCGCACCACGTTTGAAACCATACAGGGGCAACCTGTGCAGCTAATTGCCCCCTATCAAACCTTAACCCTCGACCTTCTCGACCTGCGGCTTTTGTCTTCACAGGAGCGAGAGAGCGAAACGCTACGCTTAGCCAGGGAACAAACGATGCGCCCGTTTGACCTGAAGGCTGGTCCCCTGCTACGGGCTAGCTTACTCCAGTTGGACGAGCAAGAGTATGTGCTGCTGCTCACCCTACATCAAGTGATTTTTGATGGCTGGTCGCAAGGAGTGTTGTTTCAGGAACTAGCCGCCCTATATGATGCCTTGAGTGCAGGCTTGCCCTCGCCCCTGTCTGAATTGCCCATCCAGTATGCCGACTTTGCCCTATGGCAGAGGCACTCGCTGCAAGGTGAGTTTTTACAAGCCCTGCTGTCCTACTGGCAGCAGCAACTCGGGGAGGGTCTGGCAGTGCAACACTTACCCACTGACCGCCAGCTGCCACTTGTGCCTAGCCGCCGCAGTGCTTGCCAAACCCTGGTACTCCCACAGAGTTTGACCGAGGCGCTCAAGAGTTTCAGCCGCCAGGAGGGAGTGACGCTGTTTGCCACACTCTTAGCCGCCTTCAAGGTACTGCTGCACCGCTACACCCAGCAGGACGACCTGTTTGTGTGTACTCCCACGGCTAACCGCACCCGCAGCCAGACCAAGGGGCTGATTGGTTATTTTGTCAACTTGTTAATACTGCGTACTGACCTGTCTGGTAATCCCAGTTTTCGACAGTTGCTCGCTCGCGTTCGTTCCTGTGCCTCGGCAGCTTTTGCCCATCAGGATCTGCCAGTGCAGCAGTTGATCAATGCCCTGAATCTGGTCAACATGCCTTTGTCTCAGGTGATGTTTACTCTCCAGAATCTCCCTAAGCAACCTTTGAAGCTGGCGGGCTTATCTGTTGAGCCTCTCACACTTGACAATGGGATGGCCGATTTTGATTTGTCTGTGTCGCTGGTAGAGACAGCCACAGAAATTACGGGGGTGTGGAAGTATAACACGGATTTGTTTGAGGATGCCACCATTTCTCAGATGTTGGCGCATTTCCACTCTCTGCTTGAAACCCTTGTCGCCAATCCCGAGCAGCAGCTCTTATCATTGCCTCTCTATAGAGAAAATGTGAATTTCCAGACGCTTGGTACGCTCAACTCGGAAGGTTCCAAGCCCGAACGTGCGTTTGTTGCACCCCGTACCCCGACCGAGGAGGCATTAGCCGATATCTGGGCTGAAGTTTTTGGTCTGGAACAGGTGGGTGTCCATGATGATTTTTTCTCTTTGGGAGGTCATTCCATGCTCGCCATCCAGCTTTTATCCCGGATGCGTGACGCCTTCCAACTAGACTTGCCCTCGCGCTACCTTTTTCAGTCGCCCACTGTGGCAGGACTAGCCGAGTGTATTGAAGAACTTCAGACCAAAACTCTCCCCTCTCAAGCCGAACAACAGTCCGAGTCTTCCGTGGTGATAATTCAACCAGGTGGCTCTAAAAAACCATTCTTTTTTATACCTGGAGCAGGTGGTAACGAAATTGAATTCGTAGTTTACGCCAATTTGGGGCGTTATATGAATCCGGAGCAGCCCGTTTATGGCTTAAAAGCACGCTCTTTTGACGCAGAAGGTAACCCTTACACCAAACTTGAGGCTTTGGCTGTTGACTATGTCAAGGAAATACGAGCTGCGCAACCTGATGGTCCTTACTTTTTAGGTGGCGAGTGTGTGGGGGGAGTTTTAGCCTTTGAAATTGCTCAGCAGCTTCTGGCAGAAGGTCAAAAGGTGGCTCTATTGGTCTTAATGGATGCTACAAAACCCAATAATGCTGCATATCTTATCTATCGACCCGATAGATAAGATATGCAGCATTATTGGGTGTTGTAGCATCC
>JAIUYC010000752.1 GCA_020216575.1 Coleofasciculus sp. S288
AACAGTATCTTTGTAAGATTTTGCTTCTGTCACAGTCTCAGGGGAAGGATGATCAAGGGATACGCAATACTATCTTAATCGAATGGTTGATCGCTCATCAGCCTAAAATTGTGTTTGCCCATCCTGTGGGAAGCGATCGCGTTACGATGAAAATCATCTCCAAGTTCTATTGTGGCTGTGCGGTTGTCCTGCAATGGTAAGATTCGACCCTCGACTCCAATTGCCAAGCAGTAACGAACTTCCCTGTTCGGATGATACGCCTGTGGATAACGAAGACCAGAATTTCATTCCGAATTTCCTGCTGTTTCTGCTGGAATTTATCTGGGCAACTCGCAATGATTGGTTCTTTGGGATAGATATGGGCATCTACCACACCACAGGGGTTAGTCACTTGGTACCTGTGGTACCTGACGGATTTTTGAGCTTAGGCGTAGAGCGCAGGAAAGGTGGTAAATCTCGTCTGAGTTACGTAGTTTGGGAAGAAAGCGAGATTGTACCCCTGTTGGCACTGGAAGTTGTTTCTAAAACACCGGGAGATGAGTATGATGCAAAATCGGACATCTATGCCAGGTTGGGAGTACTGTATTATGTCATCTACAATCCACAGTATTGGCAGCGAGACCGTCATCAACCGTTTGAAGTTTACCGTCTAGTAGGTGGAACTTACCAATTGCAGATTGGGGAACCTTTCTGGATGCCAGAGATTGGATTAGGGATTGGGCGTTCTCTTTACCAATCTGGCAATATCCAGCGTGAGGTATTGTCTTGGTATAACAAACAGGGAAATCGGTACTTGACTCCGGAGGAACAACTAGAGAGGTATCGTCAGCGATTTGGTGAGCTACCGGAGGACGCTAGCCTATGACTATTGTGACCAGGCCCAAGCTGACCTTTAAGGAGTATCTGGCATACGACGATGACACCAACATCCGCTACGAATTGGTGGATGGAGAACTAATTGCCGTAATTCGCTGTCCACCCATCTGCCGTCGTCAGCTTCACCTAATGGTTCCAGCAAAGGGCGGGATTAGACGCAAATATGGCGGTACTACTACCCGTCACGGATTCCGTAAGGGTGATTATGTCAAAGCTGAAATGGCTGGACGTGTTGTTTACGGTTGGGTGTCCGGCGATACCAAGCGACAAGTCTCAGTTAGCAATGCTGACTGGAGCGCCTAGGTCAATTTACTGCCAAAAAAGTTCAACTGTTGCAGCGAAGCACGGGATTGATTGTCGTGCCAGCAGTTGGATTGTCAAATCTCCCCTTGTTGAAAGGGTCGATTTGACCGCTATCCCTCTCCAAGTTCCGCTTCGCTGCACTTGGAGTCTCTCGCGAAAAAAAAAAGATGACTACTCTGAATGCAAACAAGCTCAGCTTGGAAGAGGTGGAATGGCTGTTGAACCTGGAAGAACGCGAGGGCAGCAACTTTACTTCCCTGCTGTCTCTACAGCCAATTACAGCATCTGAGCAGGCGGAGGTTGAGCAGATTCATCAAGATTTCCGACCCTATTTAAGGGGTAAAAAAGCCTTGGAAGGTCAGGTGCGGCTAGTCGTTGTTGCACCATTGCTGCGGCTAGCTGGATTTTATCGTCCTCCTATCCAAATCAGAGTGGAGGAGGACATTGAACGGATTTATATTGAGGATGACGATCAAGTTATTACTGGAAAATTCGATATCATTGCTGTTAATAAGAACTCAACCCGCAGCAATAATGTTGACTTTTGGGTTCTCGTGATTGAGACAAAACGGAGCGAATTGGATACTATCTCAGGGCTACCTCAGTTGCTCACTTATGCCTCTCAGAGTTTGCAGCACCAAGAGTTCGTTTGGGGGTTAGTGACTAACGGAATTCGTTATCAATTTGTCTACCTTCAGCGAGGCAACCCATCAACGTATCAACAAATGCCACTGCTGAATTTGTTGGAATCTGACTCAGCGATTCGCTTGCTGCAAGTGCTCAAGGCAATCTGTCAATTACCGGGCGATCGCAATCTGGCAGTTTAGAATTGAGCGAAGTCATGGCCGTTGCTTTAACTTGCAGGAAAGTCAGATAAAATAAGGCGATCGCTCATGGGTTGAAAGATGGGGGAGCGATCGCTATCATTAAGCTGCAATCAGCGATCGCGCCTCCTAAATTTCATCCTTACCTGACCCTTGGCTGTCATGTCTGTTGCAAAAGACTTAGAAATCCTGGACGATGACCTGGAAGCAGATGTTCAGGAGGATGTTATATTTCCTCCTGGCGACTTGCTGAGTGATGAACCCCCCTTGGAAACTGAACTCCATTTACGGCAACTCATTTTATTGATTCAATGCCTGGAGTGGTGGTGGCGTGACAGGCAGGACTTCTATGCCTTTGGCAATCTCACCATCTACTACAGTCCCCGTCAACGCAAATCGGAGAAGTTTAGAGGACCCGATTTCTTCGTCGTTTTAGGAACTGAGCGCAAACCGCGCAAAAGTTGGGTAGTGTGGCAGGAAGACGGTAAGTATCCCAATGTAATTGTGGAGGTGCTTTCCCCCAAAACGGCAAACACTGACCGGGGTTTGAAGAAGCAACTCTATCAGGATACGTTTCGCACACCCGACTATTTCTGGTTTGACCCTAATACTCTGGAATTCAAGGGGTTTCATTTAGTTGATGGGCGTTATCAAGAACTCCTACCTAATGAGCAAGGCTGGCTTTGGAGTGAGCAGTTGGGGTTGTGGTTGGGTGTTTATGGGTCAACGCTACGCTTGTTTACACAAGAAGGACAATTAATCCCAACACCAGAGGAAGCAGTAGAGCAAGAGCGCCAGCTTAAGGAAAAAGAACGCCAGCTTAAGGAAAAAGAACGCCAGCTTAAGGAACAGGAGCAGCAACGGGCTGAGCGGCTAGCTGAGAAGTTACGCCAATTGGGCATTGATCCGACGGATATATAGGTTGGCGATCGCATATTCTTGGGAGCGCCTATTCTGAGGCTCAAGCTCTTATGCCTAGGTGGAGGAAGTGCAAAATGGAAAAACGATAAAATTAAGATCGCCTTACTGATTATTTGGCAATGGAAGTTCTAAAACTTACGACTACAATTGATCGCTCAGGATACTTAACTCTCAATATTCCAACGCAGTTAGGAGCTGGAGAAGTGAATGTTATAGTTGTTTTAAATCCGGTTTCGTCAGGTAAGAAGCAGCAACAGAGCTATGATTTCTCGGATTTGGTGGGGCGGTTAACTTGGCAGGGAGATGCGGTAACAATGCAGAGAACTCTACGGGATGAGTGGTAATCGCTACTTGTTAGACACGAATGCGATCGTAGCTCTGCTTCAAGGAAATGCTCAACTCATTCAATCACTTCAAAATTCTAGTTGGATAGGGGTTTCAGTCATCAGCCAAATTGAATTTCTGGCCTTTTCTGGGTTGAGTCAAGCTGATCGCCAGCTTTTTGGGCAGTTTCTCCAGCGAGTAGAGGTTGTGGGTTTGGCAGCGGATGATACTCAGTTGAGAAATGGGAGGAGCGATCGCCTGCTTGTATTTTTTAGCTTAAGCTGTTATGCATTTAAACTGGGATAACAGCATCACCCTTATTTTTGATTTTTCTTCCCAACTTAATAATCAACTCTCCTTCATTTAAAAGCTGATGCAATAAAGACTCTAGCTCTTCAATTGATTTAAA
>JAIUYC010000753.1 GCA_020216575.1 Coleofasciculus sp. S288
CAAAACACGCTTTTAATCCTACTGATTTCGCCAGGTTAGAGCGCCGAAAAACTGAACACGGCTGAGCAGAAACGTCCTCTATCCATTCAGGTTGCTTAGATGACCAAATCCGTCCTGCTAGTCCGACATTAGGAGCAAATTTTAACGTTAAACTTCTGTTTCTAACTTCCTCTAAAACAGAGTCGCGAGCATACCAACTTTTACTGTATTCTAATAAACCCGTATCTGGGTTAGGAATCCAAGCTTCACCAAAATCCCAACCAATCGTTTCACAACAGGAGCGGACAATGATGGATAAGGCTGAGTGAAAGTCATCCGCTTCGGCAATGGCTTGAGTCGTGGAGACTAGAAAAAAGATATCTTCTTCAGCACGTTGGCGCACTCGGATTTCATGGTGTAGCCGCTGATTTTGTTGATCGAGTTTGATCTGAACTTGCTTGCGATCGCTAATATCCCGCCCCACCCAGAGGACTGAGTGGTCTGAAAGAGGAGAAATGCTGGCAGTAAACCAAACGTCACGCCCCTCTAAGGAAAGACTATAGTCAAAATTAAGCGTCCGTTGTAGGTCTAAAGCCTGCTGAACTTTTCCGAACCAAGTCCCAGCGGTTTTATCCTCAAAAAATCGGTCTACCGTCAAACCAACTATATCAGCGTCAAATTCATACAAACGATTTGGATTTGTCGGTAAAACTTCTATATCTTTGAGCTGGCCTCCCTGAGTACTAAGGATGAGTACAATATCCGTCATTGCTCCAAAGACAGCACGCATCTTCCACTCAGACGTGCGTAGCTTCTCCTCCAGTAACTTGTCTGAAGTGCGTAGTTTCTCCTCGAGTAACTGGCGCCTGCAAATCTCCTCTTGAAGTTGCTGGTTTAACCGTCTTAATTCCGAGGTGTACTCATCAACCGAATGCTCTGTCAGGTTTGGATGGTTTGATTGATGGCGTTGGAATTCTGCATCAGGTGCGACCATAATCCTCTCCTGCCTTGGCTAGCAATTTTGGATTTTGGATTAACTGGGTTTTTGGTTCGTGTTCCCTGCGAAGCATCGGTGGGGTAAATCCAAAATCGTAAATCTAACATCCAAAATTGATTGATCGTGTCATCCAGCAGCCGATGACGCTTTATCTCAGTTGTAGACCTCAGCCTTCTCAGTTACTGGGACGGACAACCAACACTCTAGCGTCCAATTTTATAAAACGCATCCCGTCTGAGATCCGAGTTAGCCTGAGTAAGGCGGCGATCAATACAGGGTAAGCCGATACCTGATTATCCACCCAGCTTTGTCTGAATCTCCGTACCCCCTCAGACTGAGCGAAAATGATAGGATGATCGTAAAAATGCCACCCAGGTGGTAATTAGCGGTCAGCAGTTAGGAAGGAAAGACTGTAAAAAGTTTTGAATTTAATAGTTAATTCCTCGCTTTTAACCTATAGTCTTTGTCTACTAACCCCTACCCTAAACCTTTGTGAATCGAAGTCTCCTCTCCTGCCATGCTTAAAAATGTACTGGGCGATCCAAACGCACGAAAACTAAAGAGATTCCAACCCTACGTTGCCGATACAAACGTTCTGGAGGAAGAGATCCAGGCGCTCTCGGACGAGCAACTCAAGGGCAAAACCGCAGAATTTAGACAGCGGCTGGAGAAAGCCACTACAGACCGAGAGCGAGAGGAACTCTTAGATGAACTCTTGCCGGAAGCCTTCGCCGTAGTAAGGGAAGCAGGACGGCGAGTTCTAGGCATGCGCCACTTTGACGTGCAGCTCTTGGGGGGTATCGTCCTCCACAAGGGACAAATTGCAGAGATGAAAACAGGGGAAGGGAAAACCCTCGTTTCCACACTCCCCGCTTACCTGAATGGTCTGACAGGTAGGGGCGTCCATATTGTTACTGTTAACGACTACCTGGCACGCCGAGACGCGGAGTGGATGGGACAGGTACATCGCTTTCTAGGTTTAAGTGTTGGGCTGATTCAATCCGGAATGAGTCCGGCAGAGCGACAGCGCAACTATGCCTGTGACATTACCTATGCCACAAATAGCGAGTTGGGCTTCGACTACCTGCGCGACAATATGGCGACCTCAATAGAAGATGTCGTGCAACGCCCATTCAATTACTGCATTATTGACGAAGTAGACTCAGTTCTAGTTGATGAGGCACGGACACCGTTGATTATTTCCGGGCAGGTGGAACGACCGACCCAGAAGTACTTAAAGGCAGCAGAGATTGCGCGGAGTCTCAATAACGAAGAACACTACGAAGTCGATGAGAAGGCGCGGAATGTGATCATGACCGACGAGGGCTTCGCCGAAGCGGAGAAGCTTTTGGAAGTCGAGGATTTGTATGACCCGAATGACCCTTGGGCGCACTACATCTTCAACGCGATTAAAGCAAAAGAACTGTTCATCGCTGATGTGAACTACATTGTTCGCAACGGCGAAGTTGTGATTGTGGACGAGTTTACCGGACGGGTGCTAGCCGGACGCCGTTGGAGTGATGGACTGCACCAGGCGATTGAAGCCAAAGAGGGGGTGGAAATTCAAAATGAAACCCAAACCCTGGCAACCATTACCTATCAAAACTTCTTCTTGCTGTATCCGAAACTGGCAGGAATGACGGGTACGGCAAAGACGGAAGAAGCAGAATTTGAAAAAATCTACAACCTGGAAGTCACGATTATTCCGACCAATAGAACGTCTAAACGCAAGGACTTGTCCGATGTCGTTTATAAAACAGAGACGGCGAAGTGGCGGGCAGTTGCCGAAGAGTGCGCTCAGATGCATGAAATCGGACGTCCGGTACTGGTCGGTACAACAAGTGTAGAAAAATCCGAACTTCTTGCCAGTCTATTGGCGGAGCGGGGAGTCCCCCATAACCTGCTCAATGCCCGACCTGAAAACGTGGAACGGGAGTCCGAGATTGTCGCCCAGGCGGGTCGCAAAGGAGCAGTAACGATCGCGACGAACATGGCTGGACGGGGTACTGACATTATCTTGGGCGGTAATGCCGACTACATGGCGCGTCTGAAGGTGCGGGAATACTTGATGCCCAAGATTGTGCAGCCGGAAGAAGAGGATGCATTTGCCGTGCAGGGAGTGCCGGGAGCCGGTGGACGATCGCATGGGAAAGGGTTTGCGCCAGGGAAAAAGGCAAAAACATGGAAAGCCAGCCCCCAGATTTTCCCCACGGACTTGTCCCGCGAAACCGAGCAAATGCTCAAAGATACCGTGAATTTTGCGGTGCAGCAGTACGGAGAGCGGAGTCTGCCGGAACTGGAAGCTGAAGAAAAGATTGCGATCGCTTCAGAAAATGCGCCCGTTGATGACCCAGTCGTTGAAAGGCTGCGGGAAGTCTATAAAGCAGTTCGCAAAACCTATGAAACATTCACGTCCCGCGAACATGAAGAGGTGGTACAACTGGGTGGTTTGCACGTCATTGGTACAGAACGCCATGAATCGCGCCGGATTGACAACCAGTTGCGAGGACGTGCCGGACGCCAAGGTGACCCCGGTTCAACCAAGTTTTTCCTGAGCTTGGAAGACAACTTGTTGCGGATTTTCGGAGGCGATCGCGTGGCAGGATTGATGAGTGCCTTCCGCGTCGAAGAAGATATGCCCATTGAATCCGGAATGCTGACGCGATCGCTCGAAGGCG
>JAIUYC010000754.1 GCA_020216575.1 Coleofasciculus sp. S288
TATACATTGACTGAGAATCTCAGAGAGAGAAGGAGATTCTTCTTCTGGAGATTGTTTTTCCATTTCTTCACAGAGGATAGGAGATAATTTAAAGGTTTGATTGACTAATTCTATAAAAATCATCTTTAGCCGGAAATTGACCCAGTTCATGAATCTCCCCCTCCCTCGTTGAGGATCGTAATAGTCAATTTTCTGGAAAACATACAGCAACGTTCGATTGACCGCATCATCGTAAATCAATTGATAAACCTCGTGGGGAAGAGCGCTCTGAGGTGGGCAGTGAAGCTTACCCGATAGCTGAATCGCATTAATCAACTCTGTTAAAATATACTGTCGCTCCTGGCTGGTTGAGGGATGCTGCTGGGCTTCCAGAGCCAACTGTTTAAGCCGTTTGTCATCCAGGACGTGTTGAAAAGCACGATGCAATAGAAACGTTGCCCAGTTTCTCAAGGAATTTTGCGGATTGCAATTGTCAATACTTTGCTCCACGAGACGTAAAAGTTGTTGCTGTACTTCCTGATAAATTTCTGGCAAAACATTCGAGAGAAACTGACCTTTGAGGGGGCGGCAAATTCTGCGCGATCGCAGTATCTCATCAACTAGCTTTGTTAAAGCAAACTGCCGCTCTCTCGTTTCAGTTAAATGTTGCTGGGCTTCTATTACTAGCCTTTGAAGTAACTCACTTTTTTGATTAGTAGACATTTCAAGTTCCCAATGTCCGAAAAACAGGACACGAATCACTAAATTCATTTATTTTTCAAGGCATTAAGTAAAGTCATTCTACTTATCGACCAAGTATTAAACTTCTATCGATCACTCTGATCCAGACAAAAAATCCTACGCAAATCCTCAAGGTTTGTTACAAATCTTTATACTAATGCCTGAAACACATGACCACAGATCTAACCTTCGGGAAACCAAGCCTAAAGGTTTGTAACAGGAAGGGGCTGTCTGCGAATTCTACGCAGACAGCTTCAGAGTAATCGGTAAAGGTTCACAAGTTACAGTAGTCAACCCAAAAACTCTGACTAAACAATTTAGCTCTGCTAGAGACGCTGCCTAGCTCTCTGTTTCATAGCAGTTGAATAGTCAGAAGTTTATCCAGTATTGATGCCCTGCTTAATTGGGTACATCTCATGTTTGCACAAGCAGTGAAAGCCTCTTGCCTGCATTAAGTAATAGCGGACTTTTCACCTCGTACTACGAATAATGAACTTGCAACGTTGGGTGCTCCCTGCCTAATTTCCCCAGGTAAAGACTAAGCAATCAGCCAACGTTTTCAAGCTTCTGCTTGGAAATACCAGTTCTCTCGAATGATTATCATTATTGAGATACACAGGGGCTCAAAAACTTCATTCTCAACAACCCTGTCAATAAGCTGCCATCTTTTTGAACTTCAAGTAGGTGAAAAGCTCTTGCCCTCAATCTTTTGAGTAGCTTGTCACCCCTTCAGCTTAGTGTCAATCACGCACCTGAAGACTAGAACACAGAATCTTATCCGCCAAACTTGCACCCGATGCCCTACCTACATGAATTTCTAACTCAGCCTCCGAAACCGCTTCAAATAGGAGTTGTTCTCCTGGAAAAATAACTCGCTCGAAAGTCCAGTTTGAGATGTTGGAAATCCGAGCGATTTGAAGCTGATTAGTTATATTTTTATAATAACAAAGAATTGGGCGATTTCCCTGTAAATTCGGAGAGGAAGAGGTTCCGGTTCTTGTTAGTAATCTCTGCATAATTTTAAATGTCATGACAACTGTGACATAGTCTTTAACACGCTTGTTCAGTTAGCTATAACCTCAGCCAAAGTGAGGTTATTGGCATTTTTTGCTCGATGAAATCACAAATTCTAAAACTGAGCTAGCTAGGGCTACATGCTCATCAGGACTGAGGTTGCAAGTTTGGTAGACTTCATTCAAGAAATGGAGGAGTGCCAAATAAGCCGCTTCTAAATCTGCCCGTACCTTGGCTACTCTGAGAGCTTGAGCAAGCGTCGGATACGTCTTGCGATCGCTAATTGCAATTCTCTGCTCTGGCAGCCAGCACCGAAACAAGTAACCCGTTGGTTCGGGTATCAATTCAATGAGCCACCCGTGATACGGTTCCGTCACCCTCATGCAAGACTTGCCTCCATTCCTCCGTTATTGGAACTGATCGCGTTCCCTTCTCGCTCCCTGAATCAGAAACTATCTCAAACTACCGTTTCAAGAAGATACTAGGTGCAGATGCAATAACCGTGCAGAATTTATGCAGAAATCGTGCAGAGAACTACCAGGATGGCTGTAGAAACTGGGAAAAAAAGGCGATCGCAATACCCGAACACCTTACCAACTAACCTTTTCCTACCTGGGGAGGGTCAATTATAAAGTAAATATTAACTTATGGTCGGTAGTTTAGGCGCATCTCCTCTATGAGTTTTTACTTAAAGATTTCCAAAAAAAAATAGACCCCTTGCACAAATACAGAAGACCCCTGACTCCTGACTCCTGACTCCTGACTCCTGACTCCTGACTCCTGACTCCTGACTCCTGACTAATATCCAGCTACTTCCTTGCTAGATTCGCTACTTCAAGCGATAGCCGAGTCCATGAACCGTTTGAATAAAATCTTCAGGAGCACCCAAAGCTTTAAGCTTGTGCCGCAACCCTCGGATGTGAGAGGTAACCGTTTCCTCGGCAGGTGAATTGTCCAGTGACCAAACCCGTTCAATAATACCCGCTCGGCTCAACACCCGCCTGCCA
This sequence comes from Coleofasciculus sp. S288, assembly GCA_020216575.1. Lineage (GTDB taxonomy): Bacteria > Cyanobacteriota > Cyanobacteriia > Cyanobacteriales > Coleofasciculaceae > JAIUYC01. The sequence goes on from JAIUYC010000754.1 coordinate 2,742, forward strand.
CTGGAAACCAGTAACTCTAAAAGGGCGTACTCTTTAGGAGTCAAGAACAAAGGCTGGTTATCATAGGTAGCTTCATGGGTGCTTGGGTTGAGGTGCAAGCTACTCCAGGATAGATTGGCTGTGGTGGCAGAACTTCCCCGTCGTAGCAGAGCACGAACTCGAGCCATCAACTCCTCCAGGTCAAATGGCTTCGTGACGTAGTCATCCGCTCCCGCATCCAACCCAATAATCTTGTCAGCAACCGTATCGCGGGCTGTTAGCATCAGCACGGGTGAAGTAGAGTTGGAATGAACTGAACTGGTTATTTCACAACCGCGCAGCCGATGACAGAACCGGATGCCGTCGAGTTTGGGCAATGTCACGTCCAGCACTACTAGGTCATACTTCATCGACTCGACCCAATTCCAGGCAGCTTCCCCATCCTTAGCCAAATCGACTACATACTGCCGTCGGGTTAACGCTTCTACCAATATCTCCGCTAACTGAATGTCGTCTTCAACTACCAAAATACGCATGACTTACCCCTAAAACTACCCGATATTGGGATACTTCTGTGCCGATAGAGGAAGGTAGGGTGGAAGCAATTTGAGTTTATCATTTCTTCCGTTCTCCTGCTTCTGCATTCTGTTGCCTTCCTGCTCCTCTGCACTAGAAAATGCAACAAGCAAACAACCCTTGCTTGCCCGACTCAACAACTTAGCAGGTTATGAAGTGGTCTCTCGAAGGAAAATGGATTGCTGGAGGGTTTGGCTTAACCCTGCTGTTCATGGGATTGATCAGCTTTGCTTCCTACAAGAACACAACGGAGCTAATTGAAAGCGCTGATAGGGTGCAACATACCTACGAAGTTCTCAATACTTTGACGGATTTTTATGGGTCTATGACAGTTGCAGAATCCGGACGGCGAGGC
>JAIUYC010000755.1 GCA_020216575.1 Coleofasciculus sp. S288
TGGACGCTTTCATTTCCAGAGACTTTTCCAGAGCTACCTTAAATTGTAAAGTTTGGCGTTGCTGCCGTTGCAGGCGCGTTCTGAGTTCTCGGCAGGTATTTGCCGCCTCTAGTAGCTGGTGGGATTGCTCGTTGTAGCGCTGCTGGACGAGGGCGCATTCTCGCTCAAGCTGGGCAACTCGCTCCTGAGAGCTTTGTAGCTGTTCGGATAGCGTTTCAATCAAAATTTGCTGGCGCTGAGCGGCTTGATGAGACGATTCTAGGGCGTGGAATAGGCGAGCTAATTGCTCTTGGAGCGTGTGGATTTCCTCTGTTTGTTGAACTAGGAGTGTTTCTTGTTCTCGCGATCGCGCTTGCTCGTGATGGAACGATTCTTGTTTCTCCTTTAAAGCATTCCTCATCTCGCTCATTTGGTCGAGCAAGCGGCGGTTGCGTTGGCGCATTTTTTGCACTAGGGCAAACCAATCGGCGTCCTTAGTTCGCGTCTCGGTGGTTTGTTCACCTGCCTCTGCGGGTGATAGCGTCACCTCAGCCGTGTCTAACTCTGGAGGCGGCTCTTGTTCTGACGGCTGAATCATCATATTGATAATCTGCGACGCTTCTGAAGTCTGTGTCGCGTCCTGCCAATCGGCGGCACTGTCATCTGTCGATGCAGTGGGTTCAGGGAGGGACTGGTTATTTGGGGTGTCAGCTTCACTCATGGGTCTTCATCCAGAGGGTCACAAATCCACGACGCAGGCAAGTAAAGGCAAAGCAAACGCACTAAAACCATTGGAGGTTGGAGAGTAACTCCGGGTCAATGCAATACCTAAGAGAGCGTCTTTGTCGGAAATTCAGGTCAAATGCTTTGCCCTGACTTGAGGTTGGGTGTGGTTTTGACAATAACCCCACTCCTCTCTCCATCCAAAATAATGCACTAAAAATCGGGGGAGTGTGAGGGGGTGAAGTGATTGCTCTTTAATTTATTTATAGAATTCACAAACTGTCTCTAGCAAAACTCACTTCAGTGCGACAAAACTTCCGCCAACAAATCCCGATGCATTAGTGCTCGGTCTACCAATGACTGAATCTGATCCCGGGTCAGGGGTTCGCCATTGACGAAGTGTTCCAGCCAAGTTTGACTGATAAGATTTGGGTCATCCGGTAATTGAGTCAAATCCCATCCGGGCAAATCTAGTTCTGCCATCAGTTGGCTGACCTTGGGATCATAACTGAGGGCGAAACATCGACATCCTTCAGCCGCCGCCATAATTAAACTGTGGTAGCGCATCCCAATTGCCATTTCTACACCCCGGAATAATCCTTTCAATTCTTTGGGGTCTTCTATCCGGAAGATTTGATTGGAACCAGGAAGCTGGGATTGGATGGATTCGGCAATGCTCGAATCTTGAGATGCCTGGAAAGGCACTAACACGATACAAGTTTGTGTGGCTTTTTGAAAGTTAACCAAGGCACGGGTAAGATTGGCAAGGCGTTCGGGGGTTAGGGTGGGGTGCGATCGCAATGTAACTGCCACTCTCGGTGCGGGTAAGTCCCACAACCCTTGTACGGGTGATGAGTCTAATGCCCAAACCGGATCGGGAGCCATGATAAAGGGAATTTGCCACTTGCCTACGAAGGCTGCTGAACCGCGATCGCGCACGCTGACAGCGGCACACCCCGTAAACGACTGCCGCGCTACCAAACGAGTCAGCGGATGTTTCAACGGTCCAATTCCCTGCGCCCAAGCAATGGTTTTCAAGCCCATCTGCCGCGCCAATCCCATCAAGCCAGCGTAGTAGAGAGGGCTAATTACGCTGGTGACATCTTGGATGAGACTGCCGCCGCCCCAGATGAAGACATCACACTCGCGCATTGCCCGCAACACTGGATTGGCCGACATGCGATCGCAACTGTACACCCCATACCGCTTGCGAGTCGCGGCAGGATTACCCGAAAGCACTAACGGCGTCACCGACTCCGGTAGCATTTGCAGCAATGAAGCTAGCAATGCTTCATCCCCGCCATTGCCTTTACCGTAATATCCACATAAGACTGCCCGTATTTCCCCCATGCCAAAACTCTATCAGCTTTTGCGGAATGATTCGATAGGTTATTAGCTAACGCGCATTTAAGAAAGCAAGTTGGTAATTTTTCGGATTACCGTAGAACAGCCATGCCAGCCTTGTCTGGGGTATGCCAATTACCACAATTTCTGAAAAAAGCAAGGTTGCACTCAGAAAAAATCAAAGTTTGATGATTTGTCGAAAAAACAAGAAATTTTTAGCCTTTAACGGCTTGAATTAGGGAAAAAATATGAGATTGTAGGATAGAAGAAAACGTACTATTTCAGATTAGGGAAATAAAGTTATGCCGCGTGGTGGTGCAAGAGAAAACAGTGGTCGTAAGCCGAAGTGGAATCTCGGGGAAACCAAGGCAGTCAGAATTCCGGTTGCGATCGCTGATACGATTTTGGAGATTGCTAGACGAATTGATGAGGGAGAAAGTCCGGAGTCGTTTATTATTCCTCAATCAGAAGCTAAGAATTCTTCTCGTGTTTCTGATGGATTAGGGGAATCGAAAGGACGCTCCAAATCTTCATCAGCTTGAGCAGGGATAAAACTAATACCAAAGGTTTGCGCAATAAGTAATTGATCATGGGTGATTGGTCATGGGTCACGGGTTATGACTCAACTGATTTCCCATGACTCATGCCTAGTCGTATCGCTGGCTAAAATAGCTGTCCACCTCGGAAACGCCAATGGGGAAATAAAATCCGCATCAGGGACTGAGATGCTATGTAAATTCCCAGCCATACTAAGCTGTAGTGGATGGCAAACCATAATAACGGCAGTTGTTTTGGTACGCTAGGCAAACCCAAGAGCTTGATGCCACATGCCACAAACGCGGCTTCCCAGATGCCAGCAAGCAGTTGAAACACTCCCGGCCAATCACGATCCCAGCGAAATTTTTGGAGATAGTTATAAAGGATATCCCAACCCAAGCCAAAGAATGCCACGTATCCCAATATCCGAAAATAACCAGCACCGAAAGCCGGGCCAATGATGCCTAGAGCAAAAGGCAAGGTGATTAAAACGCCGACGGTTGCAAATAGAAATAACCGAGTTTGCCAGCGACCCAATAAGGTGGGAGTCATGGATATCAGTATACTTGCGTCGATGCAGGGAGGAAACTGGGGTTTGTGTTCATTTCCAGTGGAATTCGGTTGATTGTTGAGATAATAGTAAGCCTGCACAACTCAATCGCGGGTATCCCCTCCTTCAACGAATTAGGTCGGGGTAGTTCATGTAGGATCGACAGTACCTACCCTACTACCTTACTTGAGCCACTTAACAGTATAGGAAATCATTCATGGCTTATTACTGGTTTAAAGCATTTCACCTCATTGGCGTTGTTGTTTGGTTTGCTGGATTATTCTACTTAGTGCGTCTTTTTGTCTATCACGCCGAAGCTTCCCAGGAGCCGGAACCCGCCCAGACGATTCTCAAAAAGCAGTATGAGCTGATGGAGAAGCGTCTCTATCACATCATTACAACACCAGGAATGGTGGTGACAGTAGCAATGGCAATTGGTCTATTGGTGAGTGAACCGGAAGTTTTGAAAGACGGTTGGCTGCATATCAAACTAGCGTTTGTTGCCGCTCTGCTTGTCT
>JAIUYC010000756.1 GCA_020216575.1 Coleofasciculus sp. S288
GACTCCACAAACCCAGTTCCACCAATAAGTCGAATGCATCTTGAGGGGTTTGATGGCGTCCTAACGTTGCCAAAATCTCTTGAGCCGCACGAGATGCATTCTCCGGATGAAGGACAAGTCGTTCCAAGACATCAATGCGAGAGCGATCGCTCTCCTGCCACTCCACCACAGCACCCGCCAGTCTTTGCTGAATGCGAGTGAAAAATTCTTGTTGCTCTCGCAGCTTTGATTCTTCCGCTGCCCGCTGATGTTTGATTTCAGCGACCATAGTAGCAGAACGGGGTTCATAACCATCTGCTTTTTGCTTGAAGTAGAGCTTGTCATCTGACAACAAGCAATGAGCTGCATAACATAACGGTGGGCTTTGGTCAGAAAATAAAAGCTGTGCCATTTGATCACAGGTCACAACTTCCCCTTCTTCGACCAGCAATTCCCAAGCGACTTCCAGGCTTGACGGGTCTAGATATGGACTGACTTCTTCAAGAAAACTGGAGATTTCTGAGGGTTTTAAGATACTTCCCGTCACTTCGTAGGTGATTTCCTGAGGACGCAGCTTGTGAGCTTGACCGTTTTCTTCGATGACAATCCAGTATTTTTTCCCTTCTGGACGGTCTATAACGGCAAGACGGCGTTCTCCTTTCGGGCGAAATTCTATCAGTGTTCCCTTTTCCACCAGTTTCGCTAACCCCAGTACCATTTATCTAAATACCCTATATCCCCAGTCTAGCGGGTGCTTATGAGATACCAAACCTAGCGGACGGTGTATCGGAATACGCATTACACAATCGAATAAGATTGAAATCGCTCCTCAGTGGCAATTCCTATAAAACCACCGTCCTTGTTTGGCTTAGCACTCTCGCTCCAATCGTTGCGTTTACCCTTCTTTGTTAATGAAGGGTAACAAGGCTAAGAGGCGAGCCCGCTTAATGGATTTGGTCAAGTCTCGTTGTTGTTTAGCGGTCAGACCTGTAATGCGGCGAGGCAAAATCTTACCCCGTTCTGTAATGAACTTGCGCAACAGATCTACATCTTTGTAATCAATGGGGTCTTCAGGTTTGATGGGAGAAAGACGTTTGCGAAAGTAAGCCATTTGCAGTTGTTAGTTGTCAGTTGTCAGTTATTGATTGAGATTTGGCAGTTTGTCATTGGTTATTAGTCATTAGTCATTGGTGATTGGTCAACCCATTCCCCATTCCCCATTACTAATAACAAATGACTAAAGCTACTTAATTTCTTTGTGAACTGTATGTTTGTTGCAGTGAGTACAGAACTTCTTTAGTTCTAGACGGGCTGTTGTGTTACGACGGTTTTTCATGGTTGTATAACGAGAGACACCGGGCGATCGCTTATCCGGATTGCTACGACACTCGGTACATTCCAAAGTAATAATGATTCGGACACCTTTCTTGGTTGCCATAGTGTTACTTCTAGAAAATCAACTGGTTGGTCGAAATTAAACACAAATTTCTATTTTTGCACACGGCGGCGCACTTGAGCAAATAACCGCTTGAGACGGAGGTCAAGGGAATAGCCTCGACGAGTCTGTATCAATATCGTTTTTGCCACACGGTCATGAAACGCTTGCTGAGCTTCAGGATGTCCTAGAGCCATACCACAATCTATTGCCAAAGGAGCAACCAGTAGAAAAAAGGAGATAGGATTAGCCAAAGCAACGCTAAGACCAATCATCGCTAAGAGCGCCCCTAACCCCAGAATTCCTTCCCGTTTAGCTAAGGTCAACAAACCTGGAATCTTGGCAGAGCGAGCATCAAGCACTTTCATATCCAAAGCCCAGTGTCCCAGACTTTGACCCTGATTGCTCGATACTAACGCCACCCGCAGACCGAGCCAGAGCAGTATAAAAACCACCCCTCGAAACAGAAGACCGCTTATGAATGAGCTGACTAACCAAACCCCAGCAAAATCAATGAGAAAGGCAGCAGCCCGTCGTCCAATCGGCACTTTAGGAAAGCGCTTGTAAACGGGTTCAATACTCATAGGAAATCTAGGGGCAAGACTGGCTATATTACATCTTAGCTTTTGCGCACTATTCAGACTGACATAGTTAGTTCAATCAAGGGCTAAACTAAACTACTGTAGTCAAGTCTGGATTGATGGCAATGCTGCCACCTAAAGAAGCGGAATCAATCATTCTCGGTTTAGTACAACCGTTTGATCGACAGCTAGATACAGAAATTGTAGACCTATCAGCTGCTACAGGGCGCATTCTAGCTTCCCCAGTGACAAGTCAACTGGATTTTCCTCACTGGGATAACTCCGCAATGGATGGGTATGCAGTGCGCTATGCCGATGTTCAAGCCTGTACCTCAGAGCAGCCGATTGTTTTGGAAATTGTTGAAGAAATTCCAGCCGGTAAAGAACCTCAATGCGAGATTCACACGGGGCAAGCCGCTCGAATTTTAACAGGAGCTTGCATGCCAAAGGGAGCCGATACAGTGGTGATGCAGGAATACACAAGGCGTGAGGAAAATCGTGTTTCGATCTTGCAGACTCCACAACCACAAGCCTTCGTGCGTTACCGAGCCTCCTATTACAAAGCTGGGACACCGCTACTGATACCAGGGATTGTTCTCCATGCCCCAGAAATTGCTGTGCTGGCAGCAGCGCAGTGTACTCAGCTGTCAGTCTATCGGCTTCCCCGCGTAGCGATTTTGTCCACGGGGGATGAATTGGTAACCCCCGACCAACCGCTACAACCAGGTCAGATTGTGGATTCCAATCAGTATGCTCTTGCTGCGTTAGTGGTGCAGATGGGTGGAATACCTCAGCCACTGGGAATTGTACCTGATGAGCCAGAGTTACTGAAGAAGGCGATCGCTCAAGCCATCTGTTCAGCAGACATTGTTCTCTCCACTGGCGGCGTCTCAGTGGGGGATTATGACTATGTCGATCGCATCCTAGCTCAGTTGGGTGCCGAAATTCACATCCGCTCTGTTGCCGTCAAACCGGGTAAACCCCTAACCGTCGCCACGTTTATTAAGGGAGACTCAAAACGACCCGTATTGTATTTTGGCCTACCAGGGAATCCAGTTTCCGCCTTGGTCAGTTGTTGGCGGTTTGTGCAACCTGCATTCAGAAAACTTTCGGGGTTGTCTCAAGAAACTTGGGAACCAGCGTTTGTAAATGCGATCGCCCGTCACAATCTCCACTCCGATGGACGCCGAGAAAGCTACCTCTGGGGGCATCTACACTTAAACGCTGGGAGCTACGAATTTCATCTTGCCAGTGGTAGCCACAGTTCCGGCAATCTAATTAACCTAGTTCAAACGACTGGTCTTGCCGTTGTGCCAATTGGCCAAACCTTCATTCCAATCGGCAAACCCGTGCAGGTCTTACAAATCAAGTAGCGCATTGAGATGGAGATTATTGTTGATGCCTACGATGAAGGGCTTGGCGGTTAGAAACCGCAGCTATACAAACAAAACCCGCCTAGGCGGGTTATTTTATTCAATCCCTGACTTTTTGTTAGTCCGCGTAGGCGGACTTCGTTTGTGTAGCCACGAACTCCATTCGTTAGGGCTTGAATTGACATAGATGCGATCGCATCTCCCTCCCACCCCACAAAACGCGATCGCTCTCCCCCTATCGTCAGTTACTTCAGAGAAACTTTTTTCCTCACAAGGCT
>JAIUYC010000757.1 GCA_020216575.1 Coleofasciculus sp. S288
ATTATCCGCCAGCGCCAGTTCATAGCGCGAGAGGATAGTAGCCAATACGAGCTTCATTTCATACTGAGCCAACGCCATGCCAATACAGCTACGACTGCCGCCACCAAAGGGTAAAAATTCATACGGAGAGAATTGGCGTTCGAGAAATCGCTCTGGTTTAAACGTCTTAGGCTCTGGGTATAAATCCTCGCGATGATGAGTCAGATAAATACAGCCAACTACGTCAGTCTCAGGCTCCACCTGGTAACCCATCAGCTCAACTGGCTCTTTTGGTACTCGTGGGAAGGTCAACATACCAACTGGGTAGATCCGCAGGGTTTCTTGGCAAACAGCCGTGAGATAGGGCAGTCGGACGAGGCTCGTTGGATTTCGGAAGTCTGCACGCTCCAGTTCCTTGAGGAGTTTATCTCCCACTTCGGGCAGATGGTGAACCCAGTACAATGACCAAGCCATTGCCGTGGCTGTGGTTTCATGACCAGCAAACAGTAGGGTTAGCAATTCATCGCGTAATTCCACATCACTCATTGGCTCATCGGCTTCATCGCGAGCCGACATCAGTAATGAGAGGATGTCTGTGCGATTTGAGTCAGGTTGTTCGCGGCGTTCCTGAAGTTCGGCGTAGAGCAGTTCGTCAATTTGCTTCTGTTGGCGACGAAAGTATCCCCACGGACTCCACGAACCTAAATCCTTTTGAAGAGAGGGGAAAAAGAGAAAGGCAGATGTTAAGGGATTTCTAAACAGCTCCAACATTCCACCTATCAGTTGCTTGAGTCGTTGGCAACGCTCTCCCTCATACAAGCCAAATACGGCTTCTAAGATGACTTGCAGAGAGATATCTTGCATCGCGGAACGCACCGAGAAGGGTTTGCCAGGAGCCAACTGGCTCATCACTTTCTCAGTGACGTCACAGATTAGCTGACCATAGGCTCGCATCCGTTCTCCATGAAAGGGAGGCATTAATAACTGGCGCTGCCGTCGATGGCGATCGCCATCTACCATAATCACAGAGTAGTCGCCTAGTAAGGGTTGCAAAATCCTGTTCGACTCACCAGGAGCTGTAAACAGTTTTGTATCGTTGGTCAAAATCTTCTGAATCGCCTGCGGGTTGCTAACAAACACTAGGGGGTGAAATCTTTTACTCAGTCGCGCCGTGAAGATGTCACCATAGCGTTGGGCATTTGCCTCCATGTAACCTATGGGGTCAACAATCCAGTGGATTAGCTGAAGGAAAGGGAGAGTTTTGGAAGCATCAGGCAGTGTCATGGCAGATTTCGTTTTTGCGTAGTATCTAATCCTCAAAATAGCGCGGCATTACGAAGATTGCAGGAACAGAGCGCCCCACCGTATTTGCCCACGCCTTTAGGGCTGATTTAAAAAAAAAGCACCCACGAAAGGTGCTCTTAGAGTTATGGGTTAGTTAAACGATTTAACCGCCAGCTGCTGCCACTTCCGGTTGAGCAGGTATTTCAGTTGTCGAGGGGTAAACGCTGACTTTTTTGCGGGTTTTCCCCTTTCTCTCGAACGTGACAACGCCATCAATAAGGGCAAATAGAGTGTCATCCTTGCCAATACCAACATTGTTGCCAGGGTGGAATTTAGTACCGCGCTGACGCACTAGAATGTTGCCAGCTTTGACAACCTGCCCCCCGAAGCGTTTGACACCTAGCCTTTGGGCATTAGAGTCACGACCGTTGCGAGTACTACCTGTTCCTTTCTTATGAGCCATAGTATCCTCTCGTAGTATGCTTACAGTTACCTGTCACTAGGAGCTAAGGCATGCCTTGCTCCTAAGAATTATTAACGCCTATTTCTATTCTGAAGCAGTCTCGGTGGTTCCCTCCGTTGTAGGTGCTTCGGCGGCAGTTTGATCGGTAACTGGTGTCTCAGTTGTCGAGACAGTTTCGTCAGTAGCAGGAGCTTCGGCAACTGTTTCGACACTAGCGGGTGTCTCGTCTTGCTCTTCAGAAGCGAAGGCAAGAACTGAACCATTCATACTGATCGAGTTAATCATCAGACGGGTAATTTCCTGCCGATGTCCGCGCTTCTTGCGAGTCTTCTTCTTGGGCTTCATCTTATAGACGATGATTTTGCGCCCACGAAAATGCCGCATCACCGTGCCTTCGACGGTTGCTCCTTGAACGAAAGGCTGACCGATGGTTACACTACCATCGTGCTGAACGAGCAGGACGCTCTCTATCGTGATACTCTCGTCTGGTTCGACTGGCAGCAGCTCGATGTCGTAAAACCGACCGGGTTCGACTCGCACCTGCTTGCCGCCGGTTTCAATAATTGCGTAAGTCATGGGATTTTCCTTAAGGAGTTGCCGTACAGGTAGCTAGCGAATCTCTTTTTGCAGAGAAACGATAAATTGCGTCTGATTTATCGAGTTGGCTAGCTTTTGCTATGTCTCAACCTGATCCGAGCAGGAGTGAACACACAATCTCTGATTATCCCAAATTATTAGGTATTATGTCAAATTTAATTAATGGGAACGACGCGATCGCTCTCACTTCAACCAACTGAGAAGAAGATGTGCTTCCCTGGGATTTTTCTCTGAGCGTATACATCAGGGACAACGCGATCGCAAACATCCGTGCCTCAAACTGAAAGTAATTCAAATTTGTTTGCTCTTAACGCCCTGCTGTTCCTCACGTCGGCAGGGTTTTTCTTTTCCTGCCAAGCGATGAGAGAATTAGTAAGCCCTAGGGGGTGACAACCCTCGCCCCTAATGGTATTTTTTGCAGTATCCATGAAACAATTCCCACTGGCTAGAAACCTGTTTTCGCGCTGGTGGGTTTTCTTATTTCCTGACAATTTAACACATAGAAAACGAGTAAAGTATTTTCCAACACAAAAAACAGTCCTGAAACCCTATTTTCAGCTCAGAAACAGTTCGCGAATTCCAGCACTGCCAATCTCCACGGCTAGTGCTGCCAGTAGAAAACCTAGAAGTTTGGTGATGATAATCGCGCCTTCGGGCCCAATCCATTGATCGATGATGGAGGCTTGACGCAAAATAATCCAGCTCACGAGCATAGCAGCAACAAGACCCACCACTACGCTTAAATGAGGAGTGGGAGATTCAGACATCAACAGCATCACCGTGGTTAAGGTTCCTGGTCCAGCTAAAAGTGGCAAGGCTAAGGGAGTAATCGCCACATCGCGCTCCTGTTCGACAACTGGCGTATCAATTTCTCCCTCCAACATGCGCAGGGCAATTAAGAGCAAAAGTAGTCCCCCAGCGACTTCTAATGAACCCATGCTGATTTGCAAGTAATCCAAGACCCATTGACCAGCAAAAGCAAATACCAGCAGCACTCCTGTCGCTACAAGACTAGCCCGATCAACAACTTTGTGCCTTTCCTCTGGTTCCATGCCCTTCGTCAAAACTAGCACAAACGGAATGTTGCCCAAGGCATCTGCAAGGACAAACACGGCAACAAAGGTTTTAATCAGGATAGAGGTATCCACAGATAGATTTTTGAAGAGATTTACTCAACCGTAACGCACGCCACGTTTAGTTTCCCAAATTCTGTATATCAACCCTCTCCTCACCCACAAGCGAATGAGGAGAGGGCGTTCATAGTTCATGGTTCATGGTTAGCGGGATGTATGCAAGATTCTTACCACCTACCACCTTCTTCAT
>JAIUYC010000758.1 GCA_020216575.1 Coleofasciculus sp. S288
ACTCCAGCCATGGTTGCCATCGTCATCTCAGCAGCTTGGAGCATGGCGCGGAAAACGATTAAGGGAGTACCAGAAATCGTTATTAGCCTAGCTGCTTGTGCAGTTCTGTTAGGGATTGGCGGTTTTTACAGCACCATTGGGATTGTCTTAGCCTCTGGCCTCGTCGGATGGTTGCTATTCGGTGATGCAAGGGCTGTATCTCCAGATTCGCCAAAGCCCCTGTCTTCAGCACCAGTTGAGCGGGAGCCTCAAGAATCCCGGAAGTCGCTCTCCGTGTCGCCGTTGCCCGTCATGTGGCTGCTGACTGTGCAACCTTCGCTCGTTCTCAAACTATTTACAACCTTTGCGGTAATGAGCGTTACGCTGTTCGGTAGCGGCTATGTTTTCATTCCGATTATTCAAGATGCCGTGGTGAATGGTCAGGGCTGGGTCACTAACAAAGAGTTTATTGATGGTTTGGCAATTAGTCAGATCACACCCGGTCCGATTCTGATTACTTCAGCATTTATTGGGTACAAGGTTGCCGGACTGCTGGGAGCGCTGTCTGCTACGCTTGGTATGTTTCTGCCACCTGCTTTACTGATGCTGGCAGGCACGTATTTTCTAGATCGCATCAAGCAGTCTGCGGTGATTAAAGCAGCCTTGCGCGGCGTTAGACCCGCTGTTGTGGGCATGCTTGTTGCGGCGGCGTTCGTGGTTGGTAGCACCGCACCCCAGCATTGGGCTTCAGCCGTTATTCTCGTCGCGGCACTGATTGCCATTATTCGCTTCCGCGTAGAAGTTGCCTTGGTGATACCAGTGGCTGGTCTTGTTGGTCTTGCTCTTTATTAGGGAACTCTACCCGTTCGCTACGGGTTTCGGGAGAAAGCATAACGAGATAAACCCTTTTCCGGGCAAACATTCTTTCTACAGAGAAATACTTTCTCCGGAGAAAAATAAAAGAGGGTTAAGCAAACACTAAGTAAACACTGAATAGAGGATCGATCCATGAAGATCTTTATGATTGGAACCCAGCGTTCTGGCTCTAATTTGTTCCGGTTGATGCTCAACCAATTGTCAGAAATTGCAGCACCTCATCCGCCTCACATTCTTAAGCGAATGATGCCACTCGTATCCAGCTATGGAGATTTGAATCAGCCATTGTTGTTCTCCCTTCTGGTCAATGATGTGTGCCGTTTAGTAGAACTTAATCCAGTTCCTTGGGAGGGTGTGAAGCTAAACCGCAAAGACATCATGGCACGTTGCAGTCAGCCCAATTTGTATGCGGTGACAGGAGCTGTCTACGATATCCTTGCAGAGGCATGGGGAAAGCGTAGCTGGTGCAATAAGAGCTTGGCGAATGTCCGCTATGCAGAGGAACTGGCGCAATGCTTCGGCGACGCCAAGTTTATTTACCTGTATCGTGATGGTCGTGATGTAGCACTATCTTTTACGAAGGCAATAGAAGGGGAGAAGCACTATTACCACATTGCCAAGGACTGGAATACTGCACAAAAGCGGGCGTTACAGTTGCGCGATCGCATCGAACCCGAACGCTTCTTACCCGTCAGCTACGAAAATCTAGTCGGCAATCCCGAACAAACGTGCAAAACCGTGTGTGAATTCCTAGGAGTAACCTACAGCGACTCCATGATGGACTTTCACAAGTCAGTTGAAGCTCAAAAAGCTGCCAGTTCCAGCGAACTCTGGAGTAATGTTGTACGCCCCTTAATGCAAACAAATACTCGCAAGTTCCTCAAGGAAACCAAGGAAGAAGATTTACGGATTTTCGAGAGTGTTGCTGGAGAAGCGCTTGATGCTCTTGGCTACGAGCGGGTACTGGTGAAGCCAGGAGAAGAGTTGCACTTCAGCGAACAAGAAATCGCTCAATTTACGCTGGAGAATATCGAACTCAAAGAAGCGGCCTGGGCTGCTTTGTCCGAAGACGATCGCGAACGCCGCAACAGACAAATGTCCTACATTGAGGAAATCGTTCAGCGCAACTCCGTCTTGCAAGACATCAGCCGCACCCCCATTCTCGCTAGCTAAATGTCGCCGTTTACATCCTTATCGGCTTATCCTGCATGATTGTTACCCGAACTTCTCAGCACCCTTTGCGATCGCTCCGCAGATTTGTCGCCTTAATACTGATTGGGATAACCCTGAGTTTAGGCATTGCAGCCTGCTCCTGGTTGGGTAAGGCGAGGGCTAATGAAATACAGCTAACACTGGTATCTTTCGCTGTGACTCGGGGAGCGTATGAAACGATTATTCCTAAGTTTGCTGAGCAGTGGAAGCGTCAAACCGGTCAATCTGTAACCTTTGGTCAAAGTTACGGAGGTTCCGGTTCCCAAACCCGTGCTGTGATTGATGGACTCGATGCCGATGTCGTTGCACTGGCATTGGCACTCGATGTTAAAAAACTGGAAAAAGCTGGGTTAATTGAGCCAGGTTGGGAACAGGAACTGCCGAACAACGCCGTCCCTTACAAATCGGTTGCCGCCTTTGTGACGCCTAATGCCGATACTCAAATTACCCAATGGGCTGACTTAGTTCGGGACAATCTTCAAATCATCACTGCCAACCCCAAAACCTCTGGGGGAGCGCGTTGGAACTTTCTGGGCTTGTGGGGTTCAGTGACTGAGGCAGGGGGTAGCGATCGCGAAGCCCAAGCCTTTGTAGAGAAGGTATTTCAAAACGTACCAATCCTGCCCAGAGATGCCCGCGAAGCAAGTGACGTGTTCTACAAACAGGGTCAAGGTGATGTGCTGATTAACTACGAAAATGAGGTCATTCTGGCTAAGCAGCGAGGGTATGAAAAACCTTACATCGTGCCATTAGACCACAACATTTCCATTGACAGTCCAGTGGCGGTGGTAGACAAAAATGTGGACAAGCACGGCACTCGTGAAGTTGCAGAAGCATTCGTGAAGTATCTGTTCACCCCTGAAGCCCAACGAGAATTTGCCAAGATTGGCTTCCGTCCAGTAGAGGCAACGGTTGCTGACGAGTTTTCTAGCCAGTACCCCCAGGTGAAAAAGCTATTTACCGTTCAGGATCTGGGTGGCTGGGATGCAGTTCAGACCAAATTCTTTGAAGACGGTGCAGTCTTTGACAAAATGCAAGCCAATCTTACCAAGACCTCAAGCAAGTAAAAAGTATAGCAAAAGGCTCCAGGGCAGAGGGCAGAAGGGAAAAGATTGACTAGTCAAGGTTTCAGGATTTGGCTGTGTCCTAATCGCCTTGGCGACTGCTACACAAAGAAAGGCTCTCCTGACCCCTAACTCAAAGTACGGGCGGGTTTATCGAATTGATTTGTGGAAAGCAGATATCTGGGTAAAACCCGCCCCTACACCTCCTGACCCCTGTACAGACGCGACATGTCGCGTCTGTACGACCCCTGACTCCTGACTCCTATTTTCAAAACAGAACTCGTCGTTGAGTTTTTTACTTCCCTCAAAAAACCATGAGTGTTACTGACGATACGGCTCCATCTCACCTTCAGAAGCGGCTAGTCCGCGATCAGGGCAACTGGCTCTTAACGGCTTCTTGGCCTTGGCGGATTACAGTAGGTTACCTGGTAGTCATGCTGCTGTTACCTGCGATCGCGTTGATTGCCAAGTCAGTAACAGTCGGACCATCAGACTTCTGGCGCATTG
>JAIUYC010000759.1 GCA_020216575.1 Coleofasciculus sp. S288
AGAAGGCATCTTAAATTGATCTCTCATCAAATCGTAAATTCCTTATTTAAACCAAATGGAGCAATGATTGACTAAGCTTGCAGAAAGCGTAGCTGCTGCCAGTATTCGGCTCCTGTTCTTATTCCAAGAAGGGTAGCTCCCCAAACGGACTCTTGTCCGACTACTGGCAAAGCCTGCGGCTCCTTTGCTAGCGAAGTCGCTTCCTAAAGACGACGGCGAACATGCTGCTATTCGTTTTATCAGATTAAGCTTTACCACGCTCTTACGCTGTTACAGCGTCTGTTGGACAGTCTACTGGTTGAGTTTTTTGGCTTGCCATAGACAGTGCCCAGTTCCGAGTCAAAATTGTACGGGGGTGAATTGGACAACGACTATGAAGCAGGAAATTTAACGAATAGTCGCAGGTTAACCAAAGGGCTTTATATAGGTCTTGCCTGCTAACATGCCGCAAGGTTTCCAATTCCGGTGTATTACCACGACCAGGCTCCAAACTATCGGCAAGAAATACAACACAGCTTAAGGGACTCATACCCGGACGCCCCAACGTGTGCAGCGCGATAGCTTCCAACACGGCTTCGTCCTGTATCCCAAATTGCTTTTTGGCGACAATCGCACTAACATCTGCGTGCAATAGATGAGGATGAGCTTCACAAACCGGGTCTATTTCTATGCCCTCGTTCCTCGCCATCTGCAAAAGCCGATCAGGCTTAAAGTATTTAGCCAAGTCGTGCATCAATCCGGATCGAGCCGCGTTCTCGACATCAAGATGATAATGCCGAGCCAGTTCAATGGACATCTGCTCAACACCTAAAATGTGCTGAAGCCGAGAAGCAGGAACATTATTCGCTAACCAGGTTAAAACCCGATCGCGTATCACATCAAGTCACTCCTAAGGGCAACGTCTGAAGGTCGAAATCGCGCCAATATCAACTCTAAACGGGTTGCGCTCTAGACTGACGCTAGGGGTAACGTTTGTTGCACGCTTTACCTAATCGCCTAGCCTGGGTTCAGCACGATCTCCGCCAAGGGCGCATGGTACACTTGCCCATTGCCTAGCAACGTTCGGCGCACCTGCAACCAGGAGAACATCATTTGTCCCTATTCTAACTTAAGGCTCCTGAATGGCAGCAAAGAGTTTCTCGTAGCGATCAAGAGCTTGCTCAAAAGAGTAATTGTCAATCGCATACTGTCTGCTTTTCTCACCGAGTACTTTAATTTTGTCAGGATTGTGATACAGGTCTAGGATGGCAGCCGCTAAAGCTCCCGGGTCTTCTGGAGGAACGATAATACCGCCACCACTCTGGACTACAGATCTGGCCGCAGTCCCGTTGGCAGGAACGGAAGCGATTATAGCGCGGCCGCTCGCCAGCAGCACTTGAATTTTGGACGGCATGTTGAAGGAAACCACATTTTGCTTTTGTACCACCAATCCCACATCCGCAGCCGCTAGCATTTCCGGAAGTTTTTCACGAGGTTGAAATGGCAATAATATTACGTTAGCTGCCTTGCAGGTGTCGCGATACAGCTGCAATTGTTCTAAAGCCTTTTCTTCTCCCACAATCACAATTGCAATGTCGGGAATGTGGCGCAGGCGAACTGCCGCATTAATGACAGTCGTTAAGCCTTGAGTCAGAGCAATGTTACCGGCATAAAGAACGACAAATTTACCCGTGAGGTGATGGAGCTTTCGGAATTCATTATCTTCTTTTGGCATAGGTTGGATGAAATTGACATCCACCCAGTTGGGAATCAACTCAACTTTGTGCGAAGGGACACCCTTACCTATCAAGTTATCAATAAAGCCATCAGCGATAACTGTAATTTTACTGGCTGTTCGGTAGGCGAACTTTTCTAAAATTTCAAACAGGCGAATCAGCTTTTGGTTTTTCAATAGACCAACGTGAACCGCTGCATCTGGTAAACTATCCGGAAGATTTAAAATTACGGGTGTGCGGTGTATCCATCCCAAAAGAGCAGCTGGGACAGAAACTGGAAGGGGGGGGACGGTGAGGAGAATAATATCTGGTCGTTTCCCTTTAAGGGCATGCACAAAGCTAGTAGCGACAAAGCTAATCTCTAGTAACAATCGGTCGAGCAAATTTGGTTCAGGGCGAACCCACAGATAACTGCGCTGAACAGTAACACCGTTGGTTCGTTCGGTACAGTAAAACTTCCCCCGATAGTTTTCGTAGATCTGGCGTTGAGGGTAGTTAGGCATACCAGTAACCACCCGAACTTCATGCCCTCTTTGTACCAAACCTTCTGCTAGTTCTGTGATCAGGGGGGCAATCCCAATTGGCTCTGGATGATAGTTGTAGGAATAGATCAGAATGCGCATAACTTGTGTGTGCCAGCTGGGTGTACTGGTTCGAGTAAGTGAAGTTCTGTTTCCTGATTAATCTTATGTTTACACGATGTGCTAAAAGACTCTTGAATACCTGAATGGAATCACGCTTGTCAAGTAGCTGAAATAGAGAAAATGCAATTACACTTTCGTAGCACAGCTTGGTAAAATAAACCACTAGTACCGCTCCTGTGGAAGTCAAAAGTCCTTTAAGCATAAGGGTTTCAACCACTTGGAAGCCGATGACTTATTTTTGCCACCCTGCACTCTTTATGGCTGAATCAAGAAGTATTGAGTTTTAACTTGGCGATGTCCCTTTTCGCTGGACTCGATACGCTTGATGTGATGCACACCTAAGGGCATCTGGAGCGTCTCAACGCATCACGCACCCCAACTGTCCAACTTGTAATTTCAAGTGCTAAACACGAGATCGCTAAAAACCAGCAAATTAGTGGTGGTTACCAAGAGTTTTCCTGCCAAAGAATCTCTACCTTTGCTTTTGCGGCAGCGTACCCAAGCTCGGTACTACAATTGTACTCAACTCAAATGTGAAGTCGCCAGCAGATGGCGGTGAAACGTCCCATGAAGACGGTGGTAGGTGGTAGGAATCTTGCATGCATCCTGTTAAACACGAACCACTAACCATGAACGATGAACTATGAACAGCGGCATTTCCTCCCACAACTCTTATTGCATGGGCTTCAACGCCGCTCTCCTTTGTGATGCGACTCTAGGGTGATCCAGATTGACCAACAGTAAGCCAAAATTGGTACGAGACCCCTAATCATCTAGGAGAAAACGATGATTATGCCCCGTTTGCGTAAACTATTGGCTCCTTTGCTCCTGTGCTTATTACTGCTGGTAACGTCTTGTGCCGCAGAGCCTCCCTCTCGCTTTGAACAAGCCCAACAGGAAAGCAGCCAGCAAAGAAGTGGTCAAGCTGTTGTTAAAGATGCCACACAAGGTTCTGAGTTCAATAAGTTCTTTCCTAAAGATGGCAACGGCTACCAGCGTGTCTTTAGCCAAGAGAAGAAAGGTTTTGCTGAAGCGAAGTTGAAAAAGGATGGCAAAGATATTGCCATGCTGGCTATCTCCGATACTAAAAGCCTCCCTAGTGCGGCGGCGAAATTCCAGCAAAGCACTAGAACAGTAGCTGGTTATCCGGCAGTAGATCAGGGGACTACAGCAACGGCTGTTCTTGTTAACAATCGCTACCAGGTGAAAGTCCTCTCCCGCGATCCTTCATTTACAGCGAGCGATCGCGAAGCTTGGTTACAGAAATTTGACCT
>JAIUYC010000760.1 GCA_020216575.1 Coleofasciculus sp. S288
AGCCCAAGACTGACCGATTAACTCCGAGTTATCTCCCTGTAAATAGCGCAGGACAACTGAGTTTTTGTCCGGGATTGGCGTGTCCCATTCTTCCAAATCTTTGTGCCATGACGGAAGAGCCTTCACTGTGCCATTGGCTGTACAGTACTTGATCACTCGGTTGCCGACATCAACCGCCACCTGCAACCCAGAATTCAGGGTTTGTTGCTCAGCGTCCAAGGTTTGTAAGTCCGGTATATTTTGCGGCATCCGCGTTCTAGCCATAGTTTCCTCCCTTTATTGAAATTAGAATAGACATTCTATGAAAGCATCAAAGTGGATTGATTTACCGTGTTCTAGCGAATAAAATTAAACCTCAACAGAAGAGATTTGCTGAAAAGACAGGCTAAAAATAGAACACCTGTTTACTCATAGAACATTTGTACTAATTTACCATTAGTCAGGCACATTAAAGAGTTGTTTACCACTAAGCAAAATACACAAACAACTCAATCCGCCTATCTCCCCCTCTCGGGTCGATCAAAACCAGTTGGTGATGTGCAGACAATTTCTCCGCGTCCCCGTATCCCCGTGTCAGTCTCAACCAACGACCTATGACCACACCCCCCCGTCTCCCCGTCTCCCCATCTCCCCCTCCTCAGAGTGTAGAATCGAGTGGCACTGTGTATCCTGATGACTGTGCATCAGTCTATTACTGAGGCGGTTTATTGTATTAATCCTGATTGCCCCCGTCCCTATCCTCAGCCTTGGGGGAATAAGTTTTGTAGCGGCTGTGGAGCGATGCTGTGTCTCAATCATCGCTACATTCCCCTCCAGCGTCTCGGGTCGGGGGGATTTGCCACCATCTACACGGTTTGGGATTTACACAAGAAAACAGAGCGGGTGCTGAAGGTGTTGGTGGAAACGTCTTTCAAAGCGTTGCAGCTATTTGAGCAAGAAGCCGCTGTTTTAGCACGTCTCAAGCACCCCGGTGTTCCTAGAGTCGAGAGAGATAGCTACTTCGTGATCAGGCTAGCTAATCCCCAAGAGCGCTTGCTCCCCTGTCTGGTGATGGAAAAAATCCATGGTCAGACGTTAGAGGATATTCTGAATCAGTATCCTCAGGGGTGTTCGGAAGCAGCAGTACAGAATTGGCTCTATCAGGCGGTAGAAATTTTAGGAGAGTTGCACCGCTCTGGGATTATTCACCGTGACATTAAACCCTCGAACTTGATGCTACGCGAGGGAACAGGGCAGTTAGTGACAATTGATTTTGGGGGAGCCAAACAACTAGGTTCGATACCCGTGGGTTCTCAAGGCGTTTCCACACGATTGATTTCGCCCGGTTACAGTCCGCCCGAACAGATTATCGGTGAGGGAATTGGACCCTCTGCTGATTTCTACGCGCTGGGTCGAACGATGATTCAGTTGCTAACTGGGCAAGAGTTGGAGGATTTGGAAGATCCGGAGAGTGGGAAGTTTTGCTGGCGGAAGTATGCAACGGTTAGCCCGATGTTGGCTAACTTGCTCGATGATATGACCCGCAGCGACCCCCAACAACGACCAACAACCGCAGATGAGATTCAACGGCGTTTGGTGACAATCGCCAAGAAAAAGAAGAAATCCAAGCGGTCATCAGCCTCTTTAAGCAAAAGGACGTTGGGGGCATCGACAGGAGCGATCGCAACTGTCCGTGATGGCATAGCTGGAATTGTGAGGTTCGTGTTTCGGATTGTCACAACTGTCGTATTTGCCTGCCTGGATACCACCTGGGAGATGATCTTAGGAGGGTTTGGGGCAGCCGTCGGTGCAGCAGGTGGATTTGCCTTAATCAATTGGACTACTGTTGGAGATCGCTTTGCAGAGTGGATGTACTGGCAACTGCTTGAGTTTCCCGAAATCCAAATCACGGCTTGGCGAGAAATCATGATGTTTGCGATCGCGGGGTTGGGAACAGCTTGGGGTTTGACCCTAGCCGGAGGCTTCGGCCAAGAACGGCGTCCCATCATTGCTGGCATAACGGGCGTTTTCGGATATAGTCTCGGCTGGTTAATTTGGCAGGCATCCGTGTCTTCTGCCTTAGTCGAACGGTTACTAGGAGCGATTATTGCCGTTGCCGTTGTTCCCCTAGTGTTGGGGTTAGGATTACCCAGCCATTACCTCGTTCACGCTTTCGTTGCGGCCGCTGGCACAGGTACAGTTTTTTGGATTCTAGCCTGGTTAAGGTTGTTGCCTGCCGACGTTCTCCTTGATATTTTTTCTCGCTCTGATGCGAGTTGGCTGGATTTCACCAACAGTGTCGCTTTTTTCTGCCTGTTGGGAGTCATTCTGGGATTCTGGTTAGGGATAAGTTATTACCTGCTCGTACCCATACTGCGTTGGTTAGGGTGGCGGTGAAGAAATAAGCAGGTGGACGGAAATAAACCTCACACCCAGAAGTCGGGTTTCTTCAAGAACCCCGACTTCTGGATTCCTCAGGACTTACGCAAAATTATATAGCAGTCGCTAAGGCGATTCGGACAAAGCTAAATACTGAAATCTTGACCCGTCAATCTTTTCCCTTCTGCCTTCTGCTCATCGCGCCTCTGCCTTTTGCTATAAAAGGCGATCGCAATCAAAACACTTGGCATAGAAAAAATCTAACCTATGACAGATGCAGAAACTTATGCCAGACTGTTGGGTGGCTCAATCTACAGTTCGCCCTAGGGACACCAGAAAAGAGCGACTTCATTCGCCCTTGAAGCGGCAACCCCGTCAGCGCCGAGTTTTGGTTGAGCAGCGCATTCACTATTTCAATTTGGATCAATGCTCAACCTTCAGTGGAAAGTAGAACTCTGCCCAAAATGCAGCCATTTTGCCGTCAAAAGTGTCGATGAGTTTTTCGGATGCCTCAAATGCCGTGAATTACCTCAACAGCAAGTAAGCGATTCCCCAGAACGTCCATGCGTCTACTGCGCTCGTCCCTTAATCATCTTGATGGATGCTTGCTTAGTTTGTGGAAATCAGCCGAGGCATTCATAAGCCATTCAAAATTCAAACTGGGGAAACCTGCTGACAGCAAGTATTTATAGGTATTCACCCCACTTTAATGTCAGCGACATTGAACGGCTTTAGTGTCCCGCAGTTGCGAGACTCTTGGTTCAGCCCCAAACTGACAGTAGATGTAGATAATGTCAGTTCTCCGATTGATTTGGAGTCGGTAGTATGTAGGGCTTCCTCCCAACCCAATTAACTCAATTCTTGGGGCTTGTGGATCTGGAAGCTGTGCTCTTACCGTCGAAGTGAATAGTAAAAGTAATCCGATTACCAGCAGGAGGAAATTGCTCAGTAGAGCTAACCGAAATGCCTGCCGATAGTTAAATCTTCGTTTTGCTGCCATTGTCAACCACCTACACAACGAAGGTTTGGTTGTATCTATAGTCTGCCAGACTATCAACAGCTAGCGTATCCTTCCCAAGGTTTATATGTCTTTTTTGATAACAAAACTCATTGAGTGCATCCCAAAGGTGCAAATTCATAATTTGTAGTACGGGCATCTTGCCCGTTTTTACTTGATGCTGCTCGTGTCGCCTGAACTGCAACCCAAAATCCAAAATTCTTTGTCTATTCTCGAATAGTAACGATGCGATACAAAAGTTAAACGTTATCAAGAT
>JAIUYC010000761.1 GCA_020216575.1 Coleofasciculus sp. S288
ATTGCCGGACGCCCGAACGTTGGCAAGTCCAGTTTATTGAATGCGCTCACGGGTGAAAATCGTGCGATCGTTAGCCCCATTTCCGGTACAACCCGCGATGCTATTGATATGGTCGTAGAACGACCGAGTGACCCCGAAAAAGGCATTGAAGGCAAAACCTATCGCCTAATCGACACGGCGGGAATTCGCAAAAAGAAAAATGTAGAGTACGGACCCGAATTTTTTGGCATTAATCGTGCGTTCAAAGCGATTCGCCGCTCGGATGTCGTTTTACTCGTGATTGACGCGATAGATGGAGTCACCGAGCAAGACCAAAAACTAGCTGGACGAATTATCGAAGACGGGCGTGCCGCTGTTATTGTAGTGAACAAATGGGATGCGGTTGAGAAAGATTCCTATACAATCTACGACTATGAAAAGCTCGTTAGATCTCGCCTGAATTTTCTCGATTGGGCTGACATCATCTTTGTGAGTGCTCTGACAGGTAAGCGAGTAGACAAGCTTTTTGATTTAGTTGATACCGCTGCCGAGCAACACCGCCGTCGCGTCTCGACCTCGGTGATTAATGAAGTCCTCCAAGAAGCTGTAAGCTGGCTCTCGCCTCCTACTAATCGGCAGGGGCGTCAGGGAAAAATCTATTACGGCACCCAAGTTAAAAATCAGCCCCCGACCATTGCCCTATTTGTCAACGATCCGAAACGTTTCAGCGACAACTACCGTCGTTATATCGAGCGTCAGTTCCGTCAGCAGTTGGGCTTCAAAGGAACGCCAATACGTCTGCTATGGCGGGGCAAGAAAGCCCGTGAGGTTGAAGGGAACCAGGCTAATGCCAATCGAGCTACTCGCGTTTAGTATAGGTCTGCGGTCACTCGATTTTGGATTGTTTTTTTGAGAAGGCAGTCATCATGAGCGATTACTTCGCTCACCACCCATCATGAAAGTTATTTTTCTTTACTTTTGACTTTTGACTTTGCCAGTGAGAGCTAACGGCATCGGGATAAATCCATAAAAGCCTACTGCCTTTCTTTGCTCAGTAGGTCAAAAGCAACCGATAATTGACAACTGACAACTGACAACTAACCACTGACCACTGACAAAAATGGATTTACTGCGATCGCTGCCTATAGGGCTGTACCTCGAACAACCCGTTACCTGGCTCCATCACCTTGACTCACGGGTGAAATTGGCTTGGTTAATGAGCTTTCTTGCGGCTCCTATTCTGGCAAATCCAGTCGGTCGTGTAGTACTGGTGGTCTTACTGGTTCTGCTCACTATTTCAGCAAGAATCCCGTTGCGGGTGTGGCGTCAGCAAATGGGTTGGCTGTTGATGCTCGCTTTTTTTACCTTTATTGTGGCAGCGATCGCACCTGACGGTCTCGATGTCAAACACCAACCCCGACTCCCCACCAATGAACTCCCCTCTCCGCAGCAACCTGCCACCCCTCAAGCCACCCCAGAACGCAAACCTTGGCATGTCTTCTTCGGTTCAAGAGCGCAGCATTCTCCGGAAATATCCCCTCAAACACCACCAACACTGAGCGAGTTCCCTCAGCCAACCCACTACAACTACGTCCTGTTCAAGCAAGGACCCATTACAATCACTCGTCGCTCATTGGATTTGGCGATTCGAGTCAGCACCGTACTGTTTACCCTAATTTACAGCTCGACGCTCTTCCTGCTCACCACTGCCCCAGAAGAAATTACTGCTGGTTTAGAAAGCTTGATGCGACCTTTGCGGCGTTTGAATATACCCGTAACTGAAATTACCCTCACCTTAACCCTGTCGTTGCGTTTCATTCCCCTCGTCCTGGAAGAAGTCCAGAATTTGGTTCGTTCTGTACGTACCCGTGCTATTAACTGGCAAAAACTGGGTGTTCGCAAAAGCCTTCAAGTTTGGTTAATGGTATCAGAACGACTGCTTGAAAATCTCTTGTTGCGAGCTGAGCAAATTGCTAGTGCAATGACTGTGCGGGGCTTTACCAGTCCAAACCAGCATCGGGTGCAGTGGCATCACCTGCGCCTGCGCTGGCATGATTGGATTGCCTTGGGCAGTTTACTTCTGTTTTGGGGAGTGCGGCTAAAGTGGGGTGGAGGAGCAATTTAGTGAAAGTTTTCCTTTAGGATTGAAGCCTCTCCCGGTTACGCTAGGCTAACGCCTCGCGAGAGCTAACCAGAAGTTCCCCGCTAGGGAGACTTCCGTCTAGGGGAGGGCATCCCCGAAGTAACGCTACAGAAGATGGAACCTCTACGCTACTGGGGGCAACCCTAGTAGGGCAAGTTCTAACGTTTAACTTTGAATCCCCTCGGATGAGAGCCAGGGGAGTGTCAACCGACACCTCAATGGCGAATCCTTGACAGCTCAAGACTCTGGCTGTGGCGCTCAAAGCCTTGATCATTGCACAATAGGAGGAGTTC
The DNA here is from genome assembly GCA_020216575.1 of Coleofasciculus sp. S288. Lineage (GTDB taxonomy): Bacteria > Cyanobacteriota > Cyanobacteriia > Cyanobacteriales > Coleofasciculaceae > JAIUYC01. The sequence goes on from JAIUYC010000761.1 coordinate 2,416, forward strand.
CCTGTGCTGACTACCACCTATGCCAACCGTACTCCCTGATGTGAAAAACTTCCTCTCTGACTTGATAGCTCTTTATAGCTCGCACGTCGATTACTTAGCAATTCGCCTGGAAAACGCAGAAGGAACGAATATTTTATTGCGAGGTGACAAGGTGGAAACCCTCAGTGAGGGGTTTTCGGTTGGCGGACAGGTAAGAGCTTGCTACAAGGGAGGGTGGGGTTTTGCAAGTTTCAACCGACTTTCGACCCTAAAAGAGCGAGTTGAGGATGCAGTTGCAGCAGCACGGATTGTCGGTGAGGAGGAAACCCTCCTTGCTCCCATTAAACCCATACAGGACGTTTGCCAACTCCCCCTCACTGGCACTGATCCCCGCAGGATTTCTCTAGCACAGAAAAAAGAATTGTGCGATCGCTACAACGAAATTCTCAAAAGCGTTGATCCCCGCATCACTACAACCACTGTTCGCTATGGCGATAGCGCCCAACGAATCCTGCTTGCCACGTCCGAAGGCACCCTAATCGAGCAGTCCTGGGTGGATATGGAAATGCGCTTCTCTGCCACTGCCCGTAATGGTGAACTCGTGCAAACGGGAAGAGAAACCACTGGCTCTCGCAAAGCCTACGAAGACCTGACTAATCTAGACAAACAGGTGTGCAGTGCTGCTCAACGCGCCGTCGATGCTCTCTCCCTGCCCCCTGTAAAGGGCGGTATCTATACAGTGGTCATTGACCCCATCCTCACAGGTTTGTTCGTTCACGAAGCGTTCGGACACCTCTCAGAAGCTGACATGGCTTATGAAAACCCCGAGTTGCTAGAAGTTATGAGCATCGGGCGTCAGTTTGGTTGCGAAGAGTTGCAAATTTTTGATGGAGCAGCACCCATTCCTGCTTACCAAGGCAAGGCAGAGGAAGGGTGGCATCGCGGCAGTTACTTCTACGACGACGAAGGCACGCCAGCAACCACGACTCAATTGATTAAAGACGGCATTTTAGTCGGACGCCTCCACTCTCGCGAAACGGCTGGAAAGTTAGGAGAAACACCAACCGGCAATGCTCGCTGCCTCAACTACCACTATCCCCCGATTGTCCGCATGACTAACACTTGGATTGAGCGGGGAAAAACACCAGTCCAAGACCTATTCAACGAGATTGAAGCAGGGGTTTATGCTCGAAACTGGATTGGTGGCATGACGAACGGCGAAATGTTCACCTTCAGC
>JAIUYC010000762.1 GCA_020216575.1 Coleofasciculus sp. S288
GAGAACTTTCCAGGCTTCCCAGAAGGGATTAGTGGACCGCAGTTGATGGATCGGATGAAAGCGCAGGCAGAGCGATGGGGAGCAGAGTGCTATACAGAGGATGTTACCTTTGTTGACTTAAGTCAGCGTCCGTTTATTGTCCGCTCTGAGGAACGGGAAGTTAGAACCCACAGCCTTGTGATTGCGACGGGTGCTACGGCGAAGCGGTTGGGATTGCCCTGCGAAGGTGAGTTTTGGAGTCGGGGTATCTCAGCTTGTGCTATCTGTGATGGGGCTACCCCAATTTTCCACGGTGCAGAACTGGCTGTAGTGGGAGGGGGTGACTCGGCGGCAGAGGAAGCCGTTTATTTGACGAAATACGGCGATCGCGTTCACTTGCTGGTACGCCGCAACGAGATGCGGGCAAGCAAAGCCATGCAAGACCGAGTTCTGAACAACCCCAGAATTACAGTTCATTGGAACACCGAGCCAGTGGATGTCTTTGGTGAGAATGGTCGGATGACGGGTATAAAAGTTCGCAATACCCAGACAGGCGAAGAAAGTGACCTATACGTTAAGGGACTATTTTATGCGATCGGTCACACCCCGAATACCTCTTTGTTTAAGGGACAACTAGAACTCGATGAAGTAGGTTACATTGTAACCAAGCATGGGTCGGTAGAGACGAGCGTAGAAGGCGTCTATGCTGCTGGTGATGTCCAAGACCATGAGTTTCGTCAGGCAATAACCGCTGCAGGTACCGGCTGTATGGCGGCAATGTTAGCCGAACGCTGGCTTTCGATCAATGGGCTAATCCAGGAGTATCACCAGCAGATGCCATCGTCGGAAACGCCCCCGACAACTGAGGTAACTGAACAGAAGACAACAGCAACACCCGAAGAAGCTTTTAACATTAACAATACGCGCCATGAAGGGGGATATGCCCTGCGGAAGCTGTTCCACGATAGCGATCGCCTGATAATGGTGAAGTATGTCTCGCCAACCTGCGGTCCTTGCCACACTCTGAAGCCGATTCTCAATAAGGTGGTGGATGAGTTTGAGGGTAAAATTCACTTTGTCGAAATTGACATTACCGAAGATCCAGATATTGCCGAGAACGCTCAAGTGACAGGGACGCCTACAATTCAGTTCTTTAAGGACAAGGAATTGTTGGAACATGTGCAGGGCGTCAAACAAAAGAGCGAGTATCGCAGCCTAATTGAACAATATCTGCCAGCAGGCGCTTCAGTAGCGAAGTAACGTTTGTTAGTCTGAAACTACTAAACTAAATTTAGCTGGGTTTAACTGTTGGGTTGTCTTCAGTTAAACTCAGCTACTTTAATATCTCTCTTTTGTCACTCTGAGAAAAGAAACATCCCAGCCAACTGATGAAAGTCTTACTTGATCGGCAACCTAGCGATCGCAAACTAATAGTAACTTATGTCATAGGGGTAAATTGTATAAGTCCCTTATACTAAGGCTTACAGCTTTCGATCTGCTGAGAGTGACAAAAGAGAGAAATATCATTTTGTTGTCTAAATTTTCCTCTTTAACAGCGGTACTAAAAAGGTGAGGAAACAGAATGAATAAAAATCCACAAGTTAAACCAAGTCTATCCCTTTGTATGATCGTTAAAAATGAGAGACAGAATTTGCCTCGGTGTTTGGCTAGCGTTAAATCTTATGTTGATGAAATGATTATTGTTGATACAGGCTCTCAGGATGGTACACCCAAAGTAGCCGATGAATATGGAGCAAAGGTTACGTATTTTGAATGGTGTGATGATTTTGCAGCAGCTCGTAACTATGCTATTTCTCAATCTTCAGGTGATTGGATTTTAATGCTGGACGCTGATGAAGAGTTGGTCGTTGAACTAGAAGATTTTTTAGCGCAGCTCAATTTATATCCAAAAGTCGTTGCTTATTGTTTACTACGATATAACGACACTCAAGAATCACCTCAGAGAATAGCAGGCAATTATGTTATGAGGTTATTTCGCAATAGTCCTGAGATTAAATATGTTAGTCGCTTCCATGAATATATTAATTATCAGAATCAAGCTTTTAATAGAAATTGGATAAGTTATGTAGACGGTCTAAAAATCAGACATCATAGCTATAATGAGGAACAGATACAACACAAGATTCTTAACCGTAATATTCCCCTATTGGAACGCATTCGACAGCAGGAAGAATTAAGCCTTATGCTGCTGTATTGTCTGGCGGAATTTTATAAACATACCCAGCAACCCGAAAAGTCAAAAGAAATTTATGCAGAAGCTCTTGCTCGCTTGTATCCCCATTTGGAGGATGGCAGTCACCCTGAACCTTTTAACTACATTCCATCATTAATGTATGAATTGGGAAAGGAACTCCTTCTAGAAGAAGATTATGAAACTATCCAGTTAATTTGTCAGCGAGGACTTGAGTGGTGTTCCAACTATCCTCCTCTCAATCTTCTGGCTGGGGCAACCTTAAGAGCTTTGGGGTTTCCGCTAGGAGCAATTGCCTATTTTCAAGAATGCCTTCAGCTTGGTAAAAACGGCAATTACTATAGAGGAGAACCTTTTGTAGTGAATTACATGACTACCTATCCAGCTTATGATATGGGTAATGTCTACATTGACCTAGAATGCCCACAGGAGGCATTAGCGGCCTTTGAAATAGCTCTTTCTTTTGATGCTAACTTTACAGCAGCTCGGCGAAAAATCGACAAAATAAAGCAATTTTTAGCAGCTAAAGTATAGCTTTTCTACCTATTATCTAAAAAAGATGAACAAAACTAACATCAATCTTCAACCCAATTACTGGAATCAAATTTGGACTAAAGAAGGCACTGCAACTTGGCGTCGATATCCAGGATGTTTCGGTAGAATTTGTTGGGCAGTTGGGCATCTCCAAGAAGTGCTGGAACTCGGTTGCGGTACGGGTATCCTTGCTAGTCAGCTTTTAGAGTTTGGTAATGTAGTAACTGGGTTAGATATTTCTGAGGTTGCCATTACCCAACTTCCTGAAGAAATCAAAGGTGTTGTTGCCACTCTACCTGAGATTCCCCTCGCAGATAATAGTTTTGATGTAGTAGTCGCAACAGAGGTTCTAGAACACATTGACGATGATCAAGCCTGTGTCAGGGAAGCCGTTCGAGTACTCCGTCCTGGAGGTCGCGCCTATTTTGCTGTACCGAACAACTGCTTGGGTCCGGATGAAGAACCCGAACATGTTCGCAAATATACTCCGGAGACTTTAGAAGCCCTTCTCTCCCCTTATGGCCATCTTTTTATGGAATCTTTTGTTGATGAGTTTGTCATTTCTTCCAATCAAATTATTGCTATACCGACAATTTTAGCGGCTATTTATACTTCAGGATAAATACTGATATGAATGATATGAATAATTTTTTAGAAACAGAAACAAAGACTTTTTTATCGCTTTGCATGATTGTCAAGAATGAAATTCAGAATTTGCCTCGATGTTTAAATAGCATCAAGCCTTACGTTGATGAAATGATTATTATCGATACCGGCTCTCATGATGAAACCCCGGAGATGGCTGTTCGCTATGGCGCAAAAGTGAGATACTTTGAGTGGTGTGATGATTTTGCGGCAGCTCGTAACTACGCCATTTCCCAAGCATCGGGTAGGGAAAGAGTGTA
>JAIUYC010000763.1 GCA_020216575.1 Coleofasciculus sp. S288
CAATAATAATTGGTGGTATTAAGGAAAAGCTAGTCCGATTGGCTAAATTAGGGGTCGTTACCAATTGTAAACAGCCTACCCAAGGCAACGATTTGAATGCACTCATGAAACAGATTGGAGTGCGCCTAAAAGCTTACTTAGATTGGACGCTCGTTAGGTGAGATATTATTTTTCTTAACTACAGTTACTGCTTTGTGGGTTGTCTTGCCTAGGAACCCGCAAGTAGGTAGGAGGGTCAGATACCAATTCCCGTTGCTATGCTAATGGGAGTTTATAGCGTTTCTCGAATAACTAAGGTACATTACAAGACTTTTGTGATTGGTTACTTACTGCTTAAGCGTGACTGCTATTACGCTGATGTTCGCTAGTCCTAAAATCTAAAATTTATCTACAGATCCATGAACCCTTCATTATTTCCTAAAGAACGAAAGGAACCACCGATCTTCACCTCAGAGAGACCGGAAGTATCAGTAGTCGTACCTATCTACAATGAATTCGAGAGTTTGCCCCAACTGATTGAAGCGATCGCAACCAGTATGACTGCCACGGGACTCAGCTACGAACTCATCTGCGTAGATGATGGGTCTAAAGATGGGTCTGCTGAGCTTCTCAAAAAACATGCGCTGGCTCGTCCCTATCTGCGAGGCATCCTACTGCGTCGCAACTACGGTCAAACGCCAGCAATGGCAGCAGGCTTCAAATACGCACGAGGTAAAGTCATTATCACCCTGGATGGCGACCTGCAAAATGACCCCGCCGACATTCCCGTGATGCTTTCAAAACTGGAGGAAGATGAAGGCTATGATCTTGTGAGTGGCTGGCGCAAAAATCGGCAGGACGCCGCTTTAACTCGCTTACTTCCTTCCAAAATTGCCAACTGGCTGATTGGGAAAATTACTGGTGTAAAACTGCATGACTACGGCTGTTCTCTGAAAGCTTACCGCTCAGAATTAGTCGCAGACATGAACCTCTACGGTGAGTTGCATCGCTTTCTGCCAGCTTTGGCGTTTATTGAAGGAGCAAGAATTACCGAAATTCCCGTGCGTCACCATCCCCGCCGCCATGGTAGCAGCAAGTATGGATTGGGGCGTACTTTCCGGGTGGTGCTGGACTTGCTCACCGTCTTTTTCATGAAAAAGTTCCTGACGCGCCCTATGCACGTATTTGGGTTGCTGGGAATTATTTCCAGTTTCTTGGGGGTACTCTTGGGCGTGTACCTGACCATTCTCAAACTGGGGTTTGGTCAAGCTATTGGCGATCGCCCCTTGCTGATTTTGGCAGTAGTCTTGCTGTTGACGGGAGTGCAGTTGTTTTGCTTCGGTTTATTAGGAGAACTGTTGATGCGCACGTATCACGAATCTCAAGATAGACCGATTTATCGAGTGAGAGAAGTGGTGGAAGCCCGTGTTCATAACAATCAGGAGTAAGCAGCGATCGAGAATCGCTATATAGCGTTTCAAGGGAGGCGTGAGGTACACCCTAATTGCATTTACTATGCCCTATGCCCCATAACTAGCAACTCTGTGCCTCACTAGATTGAGAACCGCTATATATATTTTCTTTGGAGTTGCCAGAGGCTCTGCTTGCGACCTTTATAAACAATCTTTATAGGGGAGTTTAATTCTTTCTCGATTTTAGATTTCAATTGCTTAGAGGGTTCAAGAAAAAATACATCACTGAAGCTATCAGGTATCTTAGGAGCAGTTGACGGACTTACTACCATCAATCGCACTCTAGGATTTAGCTTGTGGCTGATAGATAGGGGAACATCTTCTACAATTAAAAGCGGTTGCTTTGCTTGGTTAATGAGGCGAATTGCATGGAGATTGTCATCACTGGTAGTTCTTTTATTCCACCAGGTTTCTGCTTGTGAGCTGACAGCACAGGATAGAATTCCACCTGATACCAGTAAAATCAAGATGAGCCTCCATAGCTTCTGTTGCCAACGAGGAGCAGAGATAGATTGAATTCGCGTGGCTAGGAGGTAAGCCACCGCTATTTGAATTCCGATATAACAAGGAATGAAGTACCTAGCCATAATTGACCGATATCCTCCTAAAATTAAATCGGGAAGTATTATGGCTAGTGCTGTGCTTCCAATTAACGTTAATAAAAATAACCAAGTTCGTTTTGGGGTCTGACGAAAGAGTACATAAAGGGAATATCCAACCAAAATTAGAACTAAGGGAATTAAATACTTGCCAAAGCGTAGATTAAAAGGAGAATCTGGAAAATACGTAAAAATATACCAAAAGTCTATAAAAACATAGCTAAGATTATAAATCCAATTTGTTATTAACGAAGAGAGAGATGTATCTGTTGTTGACCAGGAACTTGCACTCTGGAATTGAGAATAATTGCTAATAACAATCAAAAGCCAAGGCACAAACGTTAGAATCCCTGCGATAAACGCAAGCAGATAAGCCAGAGATGCTTTACTCAATCGGAAGCGTTTGGTGGCAATTACATAAATTCCATGTCCAAGTCCAACAAATCCAAAAAATAGATGAGTGTAAAGCCCTAATGCTACAGTGGCTGAATAAAAACCCCAGTTAACGAGAGTTTTGAGACGGATTGCTCGTAGTAGTATCGCGCTAGACAGTAAGATTTCCACCGTCAATAAACTATACATCCGAGCTTCCTGGGCGTATAGTACGTGAAAGGGGGAAACTGCTGTTAGAGCGATCGCAAGCCAGCCCACCAGCGATGACTCAAATAATTCTGTACATAACCAGTAGATGCACGGAAAAACTAGTAAGCTAAGAAGGGCAGATACACTTCGTGTCACGGCTATAGAATTACCGAACCACTGCATCCATAATCGCGCCATCAAAAAATAGAGGGGTGGATGGGTTGCATTACTCGCTGAAGCCTTGATTGTGTCGCTTAGATTTGCTTCCAGATTGGGGTGTTGATACTTTAAAATATCTTCAGGACTGACGATACGACCTTCTAAGTTTTGATGGGCTTCTACTAAGGTATAGCCAGAAATTCGTAACGAAGTAGAAGTTTCATCACCCCAGTAGACTTTCCGATCCAGGTTGACAAATCTAAAAAATATTCCCAATGCCAATAGAATGAGAATTAAAAACTTCAACCTCGGCAACTGTTTTTTTTGAGGTGGAATTAATGTTGTAGCCATAAAATACTCACTAGATAAAAGTATTACTCGCTACAGTTAGGCAGAGAGATTTTGGTAGATGTCTACAATATTCATAAGGTACTCTTTATCCTAGCTATAGTAATATTTATATTTTTTTTATTTCCTTGACAAGGGTTTATTTGTCGGTTAGCAGTTGATTATTATTTTTGAAAACAGCAGTGGGCGATCGCATCCCGCTATTTGGGCAATATTGGGATGCATCCTGTCAAATTTTAGGCTGAGAAAAGATTCATCTACAACCTACCCTTCATCAAGAACGCCGTGCTTTTGACGCTGGAGGTGTATGCCGAAAACTAGCAATCAGCAAGCAGATAATACCAACGTTAATGAAGACATCAGCCAGATTGAACACAGGGAAATTGATGAGGCGGAAATCTAGAAAATCCACAACGTAACCCGCGAGAAATCGGTCAATCCCATTACCTAGCGCTCCTCCCAAGATGA
>JAIUYC010000764.1 GCA_020216575.1 Coleofasciculus sp. S288
CGGGATTGTACGAACAATATCAAGCCGTAGCGCGATCGCGAGACTTCATCGACTACGATGACATGATTCTCGCCGCCTTGCGCGTGTTAGAAAACGATGCCGTCCGTCAGTTATGGCAAAACCAATTCTTTGCCGTCTTTGAAGACGAAGCACAAGATTCCACCCCCCTGCAATTCCAGCTATTGCAAACCCTCGCCACTGACCCAAATAATCTCGATGCACCGCCCAATCTAATTCGGGTCGGTGACCCCAATCAAGCAATTAACTCCACCTTCACACCAGCAGACCCAATTTATTTCAACTGGTTCTGCGAAGAGTGTCAGGCAATTGGGCGTCTAGCAACCATGGATCAAGCCGGTCGCAGTACCAGAATCGTCATCGATGCGGCAAACTTTGTCCTAGACTGGGTCAATCACTCCCAAGTAACGGGCGCTGAGCAAGCCTTTCGCCCCCAAACCATTCGTCCTGTTGCTGCCGATGACCCGCAACCGGATGCTAACCCCAAGCCAGTAGGTCGGGGCTTGGAAATCTACACCCCTGACACTATTTACCACACCGTCGAACTGATTGGAGAGCGTATTGTTGAGTTATTTGCTCAAAACCCAGACCATCGGGCTGCTGTGTTGGTGCGAGAGAATCGGCAAGGGACTTTTATTGCCCAGAAACTGGAGCATCTAAAGCGCCAGCATGGAATTGAGGTATATGATGTAGCACAGAGCGATCGCCATTCCCACGTCCCCGGTGAAATCCTAGCACTCCTGCAATTCCTCGATCGCCCCCATTCTCCGGATTACCTCAAAAGCGCCTTAGAAGTCCTCGTCAAGCGCCAGTTGATTCCCACCCAAGACCTTAACGCCCTCGCTACCTTCCCAGAGCAATTCCTCTACCCCGGTCCCCTTGACCCACCCCAAACCCCCGGAGTGCGTAAGGCGTCCCGCTACTGTCGCAGTTTGCTTCGCACCCGTTTGGAATTGCCCCACTATCAGATTATTTCCTTCCTCGCTCTCACCTTAAACTACGACCAATCCGAACTCGCAACCGCTGATAAATTAGCAGAACGGATTGCCAAACAAACTCATAGCAACAGTTCCATGAGTGCAACCTTATCCGCCCTCAGCGAAATTGTCAGTTCAGAACGGTTTGAGCCTGTAGAAACGGAAGACGCAGATGCCCGTTATCTCCGCGCTGGTCAACTCACCATCATCACCATGCACAAAGCCAAAGGACTGGACTGGGATTATGTCTTCCTGCCGTTTTTACATGAAGATACAATCCCTGGTAATCCTTGGGTACCTACGGCAGGGCAATTTTTAGGAGACTTTACGCTTGCAGAAGTCGCTAGAGCGCAAATTCGTGCCAGTCTCCACAAGCGGTATCCCTTGCCGATGGCATTGGAGGCTTGGGAACAAGCTGGACACTTGAAGACAGCCGAAGAGTATCGTCTCCTGTATGTAGCCATGACACGAGCGAAACGCTTGCTGTGGATGTCAGCCGCCAAGATGGGACCGTTTCGGTGGAATACTTTCAGTGGTCATCCAGGGGATAATTTGCAGCCGAAAAAGCCCTGTCCCATCTTGCCAGCGTTAAAGAGTCGATTTCCTCACTCAGTCGTTTCTCTATCTGCCATGCCGAGTTGAGCGCTGTTTCTGCTTGCTCTTGAGCGCTGAACCGACACCAAACGCACCCAACGCCAATAAACCTAAAATTGAAGCAGGTTCGGAAACAGTGGCGGAGGTCGGAGTCGCTAAGACAATCTCGACGTCGTTGTCGTCGTAGCTTTCCCAGATGACGTTTGATCCGGAAATCTTGGGATAGTAGTTGAAGAGGCTCTTGTCGCTCACCTGGCTAATGGTTGTGCCATCGTAGAAAAAGATTTTAGAGTGGTTGTTGCCGTCGTAGCTCCGCCAGACGACATTTGAACCGGAAATCTCAGCCTCGGAGTCGGTGATGTTGTTGTTGGTCAGCTGAGTCGTGGTCTTGCCATCAAACAAGAAGATCTCATAGGAATTGGGTGTGCTGCCCTCCCAAACAACGTTCGAGCCGGAAACCTGGGGATTGGAGTCGTTGCGGTCGTTGTTGGTTAGCTGAGTGATGGTCTTGCCATCAAATAAGAAGATTTCATCGTCGTGACCATCTGAGCTACTCCAAACCACATTCGATCCAGAAATTTGGGGGGAACTCTTCTCAAACCGGCTGTTCGTCAATTGAGTTGTAATCGTACCGTCATGGAAGAAGATTTGTGTAGGGGAGTATTCGTCGAGAAAGCCTAGCCAAACTATATTTGAGCCAGAAATTTTGGGAAGAAGATCTCTGTAACTGTTGTTGGTTAGCTGAGTGGTGGTCTTGCCATCATACAAAAAGATTTCATGGTCGTGACCGTCCAAGCCCTGCCAGACCACGTTAGGGCCAGAAATCTGAGGAAACATGTTGTTGAAGCTATTGCTGCTCAACTGAGTGGTGGTCTTGCCATCATACAAAAAGATTTCAAAGGAGCTAGGGCTTAATCCACCGTGCCAAACAACGTTGGAGCCAGAAATTTGGGGAAAAGCATCTTCGTAACTGTTGTTGGTTAGCTGAGTGGTAGCCTTCCCATCGTAGAAAAAGATTTCAGCGGAGTTAATGCTCTGTTCACTCTGCCAGACAACATTTGAGCCAGAAATTTGGGGAAGGACATCGTTGAAGCTGTTATTCGTCAGTTGAGTGGGGGTAAACGTTACTGCCTTGGCTTGTCCGGCGTTAAGAAAGGCGATCGCACCTATCCCAGCCAAAACAGCAGCATATATCATTGGGTGTAATCTCATGATTATTTCTCTCCTGCAACGAAACGTGGTGAGGCAAGAGTAGAAACCCCCTGATGTGCGATCGCTATCAGGTTTGTGTCAATAGCGATCGCAAACATCCTGGAAATAACTTAATTCATCAACCGCTTGCACTTGAGTGCCGAACTTGCAAAGTTGGCGGCTTTGACCTCTGCATTTGTTAGCAGGCTGAAGCATAACCCCATTATGGCTGCCTGAACTGTAACGTGAAATCGCATGAATTTTTCTCCTGTAACGAGGTAACCGATCGCAGTCGAAATATGCTCAGATGCACTCGTAAGGAGTTCTGCCGTTTTAGACGGAAGCCAAAGTTTGAAAGTTCCAATAAAGGCAACTAACCAACCTAAAGATAGAGGTTAACTTGCACTAAACCACCGCTTCCTCAATCCGAGTTGCCTTGATCTACGCCATCTGGCTGAGAGGTTTCTCGATTAGTGTTTACACCAGCGAAGTAAAATGAGCGACACTCAGCAGAACGCTCCAAAATGCTGATGTCACCTGCTGAGTGTGTTGTTACATTAATTTATAAAACTTCATGAATGCTTCAACGTTAGTAACGACAGCTTCAGCGTAATAACAACTGCTTAAGTTGTCGTTGCGACAGCTTAAACGTTCCTTATATATGCTTCAGCGTTGGTAACGACCGCTTCAATGTTGGTCACGACACCGTTTGCATTCCTGGTGAGGGCTTGGTGCAAGATTCCCAATCAACCAAGTACACAACCAAGAATGAAAATTCTTTCCCCTGACCCCTGTACAGACGCGACATGTCGCGTCTCTCCTATTTTCAAGTTACCAATTACCAAT